>NZ_JABXWS010000103.1:0-16001 GCF_015594425.1 Novosphingobium sp. HR1a | reverse complement strand
CCTGTTCGGCAAGTTCACGGTAAGCACTCGCCATCCCGGCGATGGCCCTCGATCGTCCCTCCCGTCGCGCTCGCTCAGGCCCTTGACGTCCCGCCACCGCTCGAGATTGCCAGAAAACTTGTGCTGATCACCGTCCATATGAGCCCCGCGACGGCCACGAATGGAATGCCGCTTTCAAACATCACAGAAAACTATTGCATAAAAAAGAAAGCGAGCGCACGCTCTGATTATCGATAGAACACTGTCAGGGGTGGTATATGGGTTTCATGACAAAGGCGGCGCTGCTCTGCGCTGCATCGCAGGCTTTCACGATGGTCCCGGCCTGGGCACAGGATGCCTCACCCGAAACCAGCGGGGCCGAAGGCAATCACACGACCGACATCGTCGTCACCGCGCAAAAACGCGAGCAGGCGCTGATCGACGTGCCGATCTCGATCTCGGCCGTCAGTGGGGCGGAACTCGCTAAGCGCGGTGCCTCCACCATCAGCGACCTGCAGTACGCAGTCCCCGGCCTGTCGATGACCGAGTTCTCGCCCGGCCAGACACGCGTGCAGATGCGCGGTGTCTCGACCTACAGCGGGCTGCCTTCAGTCGGCGTGTATCTCGACGAAATGCCGCTCAACCTGGAACTCAACCAGACCGGGCAGGATGTGCGCTTGCTCGATATCAGCCGCGTCGAAGTCCTGCGCGGCCCTCAGGGCACGCTCTATGGCCAGGGTGCGGTCGGCGGCACGATCCGCTACATCACCAACGATGTGAACCTCGAGCAGACCGAAGGTTCGGTCGGCGGTGAATTCGGCGTCATCAACGGCGGCGGCACCGACTGGAAGATCGACGCCGCGGCAAACACGCCCATCGTCACCGACCGTATCGGCCTGCGCCTGGCTGGCTCATTCCAGCAGTTCGGCGGCTGGATCGACAACCCGGTGCTAAGTGAAAAGAATTACAACAGCGGCCACTCCTTCGCGCTGCGCGCCAAGTTCGCGGTAAAACTGAGCGACGACTTCAAGGTCACCTTCATGGCACAGCACCAGGACATTGACCTGGGCGCGCAGAACCTCAGCGATGAACACAAGCAGGTCTTCGACCCGGCGCCTGCGCCCTATACGTCGAAGGCCACCATACTGAACGCCACCGCGACTTACGATTTCGGCTTCGCTCAGCTTCTCAGTTCGACGGGATATCTGAAGCGTAACGACGTCCTGATCCAGGACCTCAGCTCGTCGTTCGGGCCGCTGCTGCCGCTGTTCGGCGTGACTGAAAGCATCGACAGCATCTCACTCACGGTGGCGCAAAGAAACAAGATCTTCACCCAGGAACTGCGCCTCGCATCGCAGGGGGACGGCCCGCTCAACTGGACCGTTGGCGGATTTTATCGCAATTCGAAGACAAACGCGATTGGCTCAACGACGGTGACGCCAGACATTTTGCCGTCCTCGGTTGTTCTATACGACCTACAGGGCACCAATCCCTCAAACTCGCGCTCGTGGGCGGCGTTCGGTGAAGCCAGCTACAAGTTGTTCGACAGCCTGACGGTCTTGGGCGGCCTGCGCTACTTCGAGGATCGTCGCACGCAGGACAACACCTCCACGGTCCTCAACACCCCCGCCGTCGATCAGGGCAAGGCGACATTCCACGCCCTGAGTCCACGCTTCAACGTTTCCTGGCAACCGACCCAGGACGTCAACATCTACGCAAACGTGGCGCGCGGATTCCGCAGCGGAGGCTTCAATGTGACTTCGGCGAGCGGCGGCCTCGGCACCGTGCCGCAGACTTACAAGCCGGACTCGCTGTGGACCTACGAAGTCGGCGGCAAGTTCCGGACCCCGGACCGCAAGCTGAGCCTGGAACTTTCCGGCTACCGCAATGTGTGGAGCGACGTGCAGTCGACCTCGAACATTGCCGGGTTGCCCACCAGCTACACCTCGAACGGCGGCAAGATCACCGGTTGGGGCGCCGATGGCAACATTTCCTACGCGCCGGTGTCGCAGCTGACCCTCTCGTTGACGGGTAGCTGGAACAACCTGGCCTACCGGTCTGACACGGCGGACCATCTCGCCGGCGACCGCGTCGACTACGTGCCGCGGTTCACCGGCTCGGCCTCGGCGGAGTATCGCTTCGACGTAAGCGACATTCCCGGCTTCGTGCGGATCGACTACCAGCACGCGGCGGCCTACCAAGTGTTCTCGCGCAATTTCCAGACCGTACCGGCCAAAAGCGACGAGCAGAACATCCTCAATGCCCGCATCGGCATCGACAAGGACAACTGGTCGGCATCGATCTTCGCGAAAAACATCCTCAACCGGGATTCGGTGGTCTACCCCTCGTTCGCATCCTTGAACTATTCCGGCCGCCTAGAGCCGCGCGTGATCGGTGCGTCCTTCAACGTGCATTTCTGAAAGTAGAACTGAAAATGTCCGACATTTCCTGGACCGATCGCTACGCGTATGCTCAGGCGGCCCTCCTCGCCGCCGATCTCGTGACAAACGGCGCGGTGTTTCCAACTTGGATCGACGAGACGCACTTCTGGTATCTTCGCAAGGACGAGAATGGCGGCCAGTTCCGCGTGTTCGACGCCGCGGCCGTAAAGGAAGTGCTGGTCATCGCGGTGAGTGACCTTGCAGCCGCCATCGGCGGACTGCTCGGCACCGAAGTCGATCCGGGAGATGTCGTGATCGGCAACCCGGTGTTCGACCTTGAAGCCGGAACGCTGCGCTTCGCTGCCTATGGCCAGCCCTGTTCGTGGGACTGGGCCGCCGGCACGCTGGACAAGGTGGAGAAGACCGCCGACCTACTCTGGCTCGCCTCGCCGGACGGTGCACAGGCGCTGACCGTCGATGGCTGCAACCTTGCCGTGCGCGATCTCGCCAGCGGGGAGACGCGTGCGCTGACCACCGATGGCGTGGATGATAACGCCTACGGCCTGCCCCCACTCGCATCGCGCGGGCTTGCCGCAGTCAGCGGCGGTGCTATTCCCGAAGCACTGTGGTCTCCCGACAGCAAGTGGGTGCTTACGGTCCAGACCGATGAGCGCCACGTCCCCGGCTTTCCGCTGGCGGACTATGCCCCGGTGGATGGCGTGCGTCCTGCAGTCCGGGAAAACCGGACCAGTCTGCCCGGCGATCCCAAGGTCACCGAGTATCGCATGCTCGCGATCGAAGTCGCTAGCGGGCGACAGGTCGAGGCGCGCTATCCACGGGTCAATGCGGTGCGCATGAACACCACCCCGTTCGCCGCCAGACTGGCGTGGTGGAGTGCCGACAGCCGCATTGCCTATTTCGTCGATATCGAGCGCGGCGAAGCCAAGGCGCACGTCGTCGCCTTCGACGTGGCGACGGGAGCGACCCGCGTGGTGTTCTCCGAGGAAAGCGACACTTACGTCGAAGTCAGCGTCACCGTCTACACGCCCGCGCTCATCGCGCCGCTGCCGGAGACGAACGAACTGATCTGGTATTCGGAGCGGTCGGGCCGGGGCCACCTTTACCTCTACGATCTCGTCACCGGGGCGATGCGTCATCCGATCACGCACGGAGACTGGCAGGTCCTCGACATCCTCACGGTGGATGCGGCGAACCGCCGCGTGTTCTTGACCGCGGGCAACCTGTGCGACGATGCGACCCCGTATCTGGCCAAGCCGTGCGTAGCCTCGATCGACGGCGACGAGCTGCGTGCGCTTTCCAGCGAACCGGGCGAACATCGCGTCTGGCGGCCGGACGAAATGGCCCTCCTGCTCAAGAAGCTGGAGGGCCTGAACCCCGCGAACATCTCCGGTATCTCGCCGTCGAGCGCTTTCTTCGTCGAAACCGTCAGCGACATCGACCGACTGCCGGTGACCTACCTGCGCCGAGCCGACGGCAGTGAGCTTTGCGTACTGGAACGCGCCACCAGCCTGCTGCCCGAAACCTGGACCGCGCCCGAGCGCGTCCGTTGCAAGGCCGCGGACGGCGTCACCGACGTGTATGGCATAGTGTTCAAACCACTGGGCTACGATCCGACGCAGAGGTACCCGGTGATCGACCTGATCTACGGCGGCCCGCAGACGTCCTACGTGCCGCGCGGCCACCCGGGCGACGGCGACATCATGAGCACCGGCACGTATAGCGACGCGGCGCAACTCGCATCGCTGGGCGCCTTCGTGGTCGTTCTCGACGGGCGCGGCACCGCGCAGCGCGAACAGGCGTTCCGAACCGCCTCGCACCGTGCCGCCCATACCGCCTCCAATCTCGAGGACCATGTCGCGGCGATCCGCGAACTCGCACAGAGCCGCCCTCAGATGGACCTCGATCGCGTCGGTCTCACCGGCTTCTCGGCCGGCGGCTACATGACCGCTCATGGCGCGCTGCGCTTCGGCGAGTTCTTCAAGGTCTGCGTGGCCGGCGGAGGCAACTACGACCAGGCGCTTTTCTGGCACACCTGGGGCGAACGCTACCATGGCGCCTTCGAGGCCGAGCACTATGCGGCACAGGCGGCCAAGACGTATGCCTCCGGGCTTCAGGGCAAGCTGCTGCTCGTCCACGGGCTACTCGACAGCGGGTGTCATCCCGCGGCGTTGTTCCAGCTTACCCAGGCGCTGACCGAACAGGACAAGGATTTCGATCTCGTGATCCTGCCGCGCGCCGGCCATGATTGGACCGGCTATGGCACCCGCCGCCGTTGGGCCTACTTCGCCGAGCATCTCATGGGCGCCATACCGCCCAAGGCGAAGTCGTTCACGCTGCCCTTAGAACGCATATTCGAGCGCGCCGGCAAGAATTCCGCTCCACCGGCTGCAGTAGAATGATGGACGACCTTTTAATGAAACGCGCTTCGGAGGCCTCAGGGCGCACGGCCAGCGTTGCCGTGCGCATCGTGACCGCGCTTGGCGACATCGTGGTCGATCTCAACCGCTCCGCCGCCCCGGCGACCGTCGCCGCCTTCCTCGCGGCGGTGGATGCGGGGCGATATGATCGCGGCAGCTTCGGGCGCACTGTCAATCCCGGCAACGACGGCGGCTCCCCGGCCATCACAGTCGTCCAGGGCTATGCCCAGACCTTCGACGCCTCGACAGAAGCCCTGGCACACGAGGCGACAACGCAGACCGGGCTGCGCCATGCCGACGGTACGATTTCGCTCGCCCGGATCGATGGCGGCAGCGCCAGCCCGCTGACGTTCTTCTTCTGCATCGGCGACAATCCCGCGCTCGATGCAGGCGGCGGGCGTACCGAGGACGGCCTCGGCTTCGCCGCATTCGGGCAGGTCACCGAAGGCATGGACGTCGTCGCGCAGATCCACGCGCAGCCGTCGCAAGGCGAGGCGCCCACGCGCTACCTGGAAGGTCAGGTCATCGATCCGCCCGTACCGATCCACCGCGTGCTGCGCGAACCCGTCGAGGCGCCGGCGCGTCTTGCCGAACTCTGCGCCGACTACTGGTCGTTCCAGGTTCGCGAGTACCCGCTCGACACCAGCCCCGCCGGTGAAGCGTCAGCGGCCGATCGCATCGATGGCGCGACCGAGAATGACCATGCACGTCGGGCAACGGGCTACGCCGCGTTGCACAAGCGGGCGCAAGCGATCGATGCCTCTGCACTCGGGACCGAGTGCCTGGCGACTCTCGAACTGCTCCAGGATCAGATCGCTCTGCATCTCGAGGCTTACGAGCTTGGTGGACGCTACGTGCCGGTGCTGTTCCCCTTCGCATTCTTCGACATGCCGGATATGCTGATCCAGCAAGTTCCGCTCTCGAGCTCAAGCCATCGCCGCAACCTGCTGGCCCGCCTCGAGGCAACACCGGGCTTCCTGCATGATAATCTGGCGATGCTGGAGGCCAGCTTCGCGCGCGGATATCGGCTGCCACGCCCCCTGCTCCCGCGTATTCTGGCCACGCTTGACGGGCACCTGTCCGCAGAAGGGCTGATCCGTCGGCTGGAGCGGCGTTTGCAGCAGGAGACGAGGGAAGCTGCTGAATCCGCGAGTCTTCAGGCCGTGGCAGCCGATAAGGTTCTGCCTGCCCTCGCCCATGTTCGCGCCCGGTTCGCCGCGCTGTCCGTCGACGAGACGAACGACGATGTCGCGGTCGCCCACCAACCCAACGGCCGCGAGTGGTATCGCCACCTGGTGCGCATGCAGACGTCGCTCAGGATCGAGCCCGAGACCGTCCACGACCTTGGGCTGGCCGAAGTGGCGCGGATCAACGCCGAGATCGAGGCAGTGCTCGCCGAGATGGGCCGCCGTGGGGCTAGGGCTGAGATCGCTGCCGAACTTGATGGCCGTCAGGCCCGTGACGCACAGGACCTGCTGCTGCGCACGCGCGCGTTGGCAAAGCAGATCGACGGCCTGATCCCGCAGATCATCGGCCGCACCCCGCGCATACCCTACGGCGTCGAGCAGATGAACGTCGCGGAATCGCACGGTCTTCCGCCCGGCCTCGCACTGCCGGCCCCGGCGACTGGCGAACGGCCGGCGACATACCTACTCAACGCCCTGCCTGAGAAGTGTCCGCTGCACCTGCTGGTGCCGCTCACGCTACACGAGGCTTGGCCCGGCCACCTGATGCAGTTCGCGATCGCCAACGAGATGGAGAATCTCCCTGCGTTCCGTCGCTATGGCTGGACACAGTACAATGGCTATGTCGAAGGTTGGGCGCTCTATTGCGAACGCCTCGGCTATGATCTCAACCTCTATGCCGACCCTGCCGATCGCTTCGGCCTGCTTGGCTTCGAGATGTGGCGCGCCACCCGTCTCGTGGTGGATACCGGGCTGCACTGGTTCGGCTGGACGCGGGAGCAGGCGATTGGGTACATGGAACAGTATTGCTTCCTGCCCCGCTCGACCATCGAGAGCGAAGTCGACCGCTATATCGGGATGCCCGCACAGGCGCTCAGCTACAAGATGGGCGAGCGCGTGATCGCCCGCCTGCGGGCGCGTGCCGAGGCCGAATGCGGTGAGAACTTCAGCCTGCGCGGCTTCCATGACGCCCTGTTGGAAACGGGCCCGGTCTCGCTGGACCTTCTTGAACGCCACATCAATCGCTGGATCGACGGAAATAAGCCATGACGGCCGTAGCAAGCTCACTGGAAATGCCGGCCACACCCGGCGCTACAGAAGACGACCGGGTGCTGCCTGGCGGATGGTACACGCTGTTCGCGATGATGATCATCGTGCTGTTCGCGTTCGTCGATCGCCAGTTGCTGATCCTCGCCGCCCAACCCCTCTCAGAATCGCTGTCGCTGACGGATTCACAGCTCGGCCTCATCCAGGGGCTGGCATTCTCAATCTTTTCGGTGGTGGCGGTCTACCCGATCGCATGGCTTGCCGACCGCTATGATCGCCGCCTGATCCTTGGCGCTTGCCTGGTGCTGTGGTCGTTCGGCACTGTGGGGTGCGGGCTTGCCCAGAATTTCTGGCAGCTATTCATTGCCGCGGTCGCGATAGCCTCCGGTGAGGCGGCGCTCGGCCCGCTGGCGATGGCTTTCGTCCCCGATCTCTTCAAGGGCCGCAAGCGCGTCCTGGCGAACAGCATCCAGTACATCTTCACTTACATCGGAGCGTCGCTGGCCATGGGTATGGGCGGGAGTGCCCTTGGTGTCCTCGATCGCGCCCATGCTGGGATGCCTTCCGCCTTCCAGCATCTCGAATCGTGGCGCCTGGCATTCTTGCTGGTCTGCCTTCCAACCCCGCTGCTGCTGATGCTGCTAGCTCGAACCCGCCTTGGCAAAACGAACAATGTCGCTGACACGGCCGCCCCGTCGGCCCCGCCCGTACCGATAGCCGGCTTCCTGCGTGAGCACCGCGCTGCATTCCTGTCAATCCTCGGCGGCCTTGGATTTTATATGCTGGCCTACGGCGGCTTCATGGTCTGGCTGCCGCTGATCGGAAGCCGCCTCTTCGGCGCAACGCCAGAGATCAACGGGTACGGAATGGGCTTGTCATCGGCTGTCGGGACATGCTTCGGAGTGGCCACCGGCACCCTGCTGATGCGCTTCTATATGCCCCGGCTGGGGACGCGCGCTGCCGTTGGCGTGAGCTGGCGCCTGCTGCTTCTGACATGCCCGGTGCTGGCCATCTTTCCCTTCGTCCAATCCGTCACCCAGCTGTACATTTGCATGGGTGTCATGATGCTGGCCGGGACGGGTGTGGGATGCTTGGTGGCGACCACCTTACAGGTTATGGCCCCGGCACACTTCATGGCCCGGTTCTTCGGTATCTGGAGTATCATCAGCGCCCTGCTTTCCGGCGCGTCACCGAGCATTGCCGGCTTTGTCTCCGACGCAATCGGTGGGCAACGCGGGTTGCTTTATGCTGTTGTCCTCGTTGCCGCTTGCGGCTGGCTGGCAGCGATCGTGCTGCTGCGGCTAGGCGAGCGCCATTTCGAAGATCTGGTCAAGTCTGTGAAAGAAGCGGCCTGAAGGCATAACGCAGTTTCGGCAGCTTCAGTCACCAGAGCGAACAGCAATCCATGTGCGGGCTTGATCCCGGTTAACATCCACGGGAATTGTAATGGAAGACGTATACGCTGACCGCTTGTCCCGGTTCAGGGCAAATATGCGCATGCTCGGCGTCGATGGTTTCGTACTCGAAATCGGGGATGAACACCTGTCCGAATATGTCGCGCCTCACGCGGAACGCATCGCCTGGCTGACCGGCTTTGCCGGTTCTGCGGGGAAAATCGTCGTACTAATTGATCGCGCGGCGATTTTCGTGGACGGCCGGTACACCGGACTGGTCCGCCAGCAGGTCGATGCGGGGAAGTGGGCGTTCGTTGACGAACCCGCCGGTTCGGTCACGCAATGGATCCGCATGAACGCCGCTTGTGGAGCCCGTATAGGATACGACGCCAGGCTTCTCCCGCATGCGCGGGCAGTAAGCATGGCCGAGGCATTACGGGAAGACGGCTGCGAATTCGTCGGACTAACCAATAACCCGGTGGATCTCTCGTGGTCGGATCAACCAACCCGGCCCTCTGGGAAAGCGTTCGCTTTGTCTGTCGCATACAGCGGGAAAACCACCTCCCAGAAGCGCCAGGATGTCACCGACTGGCTGAACACCAACAAGCTGGATGCCTGCGTGCTGGTGGCCCTGGACTCCATTGCCTGGCTGCTGAACCTGCGTGGCAGCGATCTGGCGACAGCCCCGCTTAACTACGGCTTCGCTCTGTGTTACGCCGATGGCGGCGCGGAGCTGTTCATCGACCTTGAGAAAGTCGATGAACCCACCGTCAGATCTCTTGGCGACGATATGAACATCGCCGCTTATGGAGCCTTCTATGGGAGGCTGTCCGAGCTAGAAGGCCTGACGGTCGCAGCGGACCCCAACAGATCGCCCGCTGCGGTTTATCGCGCGCTCGAGAATGCGGGCGCCGTCATCAAACCACTCCGCGATCCAATTGTCATGGCAAAGGCGATCAAGAACCCCGTCGAAATCGACGGGTTCAGGAATGCCCACCTGCTCGATGGCGTATCCCTGACCAGTTTCCTGCACTGGTTCGCTCGCGAGGCGCCCAAGGGCCAACTTACCGAACTGGCCGCTGCAGCCAAGCTCACAGCCTTTCGGCAACAGTGCGAAGATCTGAAAGGGATCTCGTTCACGCCGATCTCTGCAGTGGACGGCAATGCGGCAATGCCTCACTACAGCCCTACGAAAGCCACGGATACCGCGATCGGTCCAGGCAGCATCTATCTGATCGACTCCGGCGGCCAATACCTGAGCGGTACAACTGACGTGACCCGTACACTTGCAGTCGGAACACCTTCAAACGACGTGAGAGCGCGCTTTACCCAAGTGCTGAAGGCCCACGTTGTGCTGGCCAGAGCCCGGTTCCCTCATGGCACGCTGGGGAGCCAGATCGACGCCATCACGCGCGCGCCTCTATGGGACGTCGGAATCGAATGCACTCACGGGATTGGGCATGGCGTGGGCCATTTCTCAAACGTCCATGAAGGGCCTGTCTATCTCGCGAAGCCCCGCCCGAACGAAGATGCGCTGAGCCGCGGCATGGTCCTTTCCAACGAGCCCGGATACTACGAAGCTGGCAAGTTCGGCATCCGCATCGAAAACCTCGTCGTAGTCGTCGATGCGACTGTCAATGGCGGAACTACGCCGACACTCGGCTTTGAAACGCTTACCCTTGCACCGTTCGACCGGGCTCTCATCATCGCGGACATGCTTGATCGTCGGGAGATCGACTGGATCGACGAGTACCATGCTATGGTCTGGGAGAGGCTTTCTCCGCACCTTTGCGCCGAGGTGCAGCGCTGGCTGCGGCGTGAGACCCGCCCGTTGCACGCAGATCTTCACGATGCATCGGCGGATTGTCCGGTTGATCAGCCCGCGCAACCGATATCCATTTGAAAGTCCGCCATGAACATTCAATTCCCGGCAGTTCGCCCCGACACCGATACACTCGCTTTCATCCTCACCAGACCGCTTCCTGCTGTGCTGCCAATTCAGGAGGGCGAGACGGTGCTAGCGGCGGCAGCGGCGTCCCGCTTCAAGGGTGAGACCGGCGAAACCTTCACCACGTTTGTCCGAGAGAATGGCTCGTTGGTGCGCATTGTGCTGGTGGGCGCGGATGCCGGGGCCGAGCTCGATTTCGAACTCGCGGGCGCCGCCATGACCGCCCATCTGACGAAGAGCGGAGCGAAGCATGCGGCCATCGATCTGCCCTCCGCGACCACGGCCGCTGCTGCCGTCCGCTTCGCGCTGGGAGCCCGGCTGCGCGCCATCGCCGTCAGAACCAGCAAATCGCAAATCCCGGAGGAAACCACGCCCACCCTTGATACCTTGTCGGTCTTGCGCCCCGATGCTGCAGCACTTTGGGCTGCCGCAGCGTCTTGCGTGGAAGGCGTCGCCTTCACGCGCAGTCTGGTCACCGATCCGCCAAACCTGCTGTTTCCCGAAACCTTCGCCGAGCATTGCCGCCGGCTCGAGCCGATGGGCGTCAGAATGCAGGTCTTCGACCGCACTGATCTTGCCCGGCTGGGCATGGGTGCGCTGCTCGGTGTCGCCGCCGGCGCGTCCTCGGAACCGCGTGTGGTGGTTCTGGAGTGGAATGGCCTCGACGACGAAGATGCGGCCCCGATCGTGTTCATCGGCAAGGGCGTGACGTTCGATTCTGGCGGGATTTCGATCAAGCCGGCTGCGGGTATGGAGGCCATGAAGTTCGACATGGGCGGTGCCGCCGCGGTGGCCGGTACAATCCGCGCGCTGGCCGTCCGCGGCGCGAAGGCGCGGGTGATCGGCATCTGCGGCCTCGTCGAGAACATGCCCGACGGCGCTGCCATGCGTCCAGGCGACGTGGTCACTTCAATGTCGGGTAAGACGATCGAAGTGGTCAACACCGACGCCGAAGGTCGCCTCGTGCTGTGCGATCTGCTGACGTGGGCACAGCGCACCTATAAACCGGAGGTCATCGTCGATCTCGCGACACTCACCGGCTCGATCCTTGCCACATTCGGAAACGAATACGCCGGTCTGTTCTCGAACGATGACAAGCTCGCCGAAGCCTTGTCGGGCGCCGGTGCCCTCGTGAACGAGAAGCTATGGCGGATGCCGCTCAGCAAGGCTTACGACAAGGCGCTGACCAGCGACGTCGCTGACATGAACAACCTTGGCGGTCGCTACGCCGGTGCAATCACGGCAGCCCAGTTCCTCAAGCGTTTCATCGACGATGGGGTGAAGTGGGCCCATCTCGACATCGCCGGAACCGTATGGGCTGATTCCGCCGCTGCTACCTGGGACAAGGGAGCCACCGGCTTCGGTGTCCGGCTGCTCGATGCGTTCGTAAGCGCTCGGTCCAAAGCAGCCTTCGCATGGCCCGACTAGGCTGGTTAGCCACGGGGCCTACAGATTTTCCGACGTCCCGTGGCCCGGTGCGATGTCGCGCCGACAGCCATACACCTCGGCCGAAGCGCGTCGACGCGCTTCGGCCGCTTTTGCTGGTGGCTGTTCCGGCAGAAAGAGAGCGGGCGCTCTTTGTCATTGCAGGCCCACGCTCCGGCGGCCATATGGTTCGATCAGCCAGATTGGGAATATGATGCCGAAGCGTGATCAGAAGTATATGGATGGTCAGCGAACCGCGATAGCCCACGCCGCCTTGACGGTCCTGCTGGAAAAGGGCGTCTACGCGACTTCACTGAGGGATATCTGCCGCACTGCTGGTGTATCCATGGGTGCACTCTATACGCATTTCGCGACGAAGGAGGACATCATCGTCGCAGCCTGCATGCTCGATCATGCCAGTGCCGATGCCACGCCCACATTGACCAGTTGGGAAATGTACGTCGCCCAGTATTTCGGTATCGAGCACATTCGCGGGTCGCGGGTCTCGAAGCGATTTCGCTTATCCCTGCAGTTTGTCGCCGAATTGACTCAGATGGAGGAGAACCCCGAGGGACTATCAACCATCTATCATCTTTACCGCGGAAATCTGGCGTCAGGACTCGCTGCGCTGGAGGCTGCAGGCATCGTGGACCTACCTTACGGCCTCGAAATGACGACGGAGATGCACATGCAGATCCTCGCGGGAGCAGAATACCAGATCGCCTCGGACAAGACGGTTGACCGCGAAATGGTGCGTAATGCTCTGGAAAAGAGCCTTGCGCTCACAGCAGGGCTGAGGGAGGTAACAAAGCCCGCCTGATATGGGCGGGTGCTTCGGGCGGAATCATGCGGATCGTATCTTCAGCGACTGCCCCGTCACGGCGGAACCGTGTTTTCGGCGCCGCCGATATCAGCCCCGCTTCCTCGCTGGCGGCCCATTGATAGAACCGGGTCAGCGCGGCGGAGGTGCGTTTCCGTGACGCTCCCGATAGCCGGAGGCTGCTCGGTCCCGCGAGCCGGAGCGCACGATAATTTCCGACGCCGACACTCGATTCCTCGATCATTCTAGTGGGGCCGGAGCAGGTTTCGTCAGGCCGCAATCTCGCGGCGAACACCACCTTCGGCATCTCGGCGTTCGATCCCGGTGAGAGGCGACCCTTTCGCTTTCACGCAGCTTTGCCGCATTCCGCTGACCCTGCCTTATGTCGAGGCACGCCTTGCTGTACTGCAGGACCCGCGCGACCATACCACCCAGCGCTTCGTGGAGACCTGGGGCGAGGACCATCTCGCTCAGGTCATCGAGTGGTTCCGGCTCGCCCGTGCCGAGTTGAAGGGTAATCCGCAATGAGTACGCTGTTCACCGGCAGCCAGTCGCTGATCCCTGTTTCCGTGCTGACCGGGTTTCTGGGCAGTGGCAAGACGACCGTGCTCAATCACCTTGCCCGCTCCGAACTCATGAGCCGTGCGCTCGTGATCATCAACGAGTTCGGCGCGGTCGGGCTGGACCACGATCTCGTCGCACGATCGACCGAGAAGCTGGTTGTGGAGGTGATGGGCGGATGCCTATGCTGCACGATCCGGGGCGATCTGCTGGCAACCTTGCGCGATGCGCCTTGGCGCGTCAGCCGCGACGGCACCTGCTGGTTCGACCGCGTCGTCATCGAGACCACCGGCCTCGCCTACCCGGCCCCGATCCTGCACACGCTGATGACCGATGAGCGGTTGCAGACGCTCTATCGTCTCGACGGGGTGATCGCCACGGTCGATGCCGCCAATGGCAACGCGACGCTCGATGCGCAGGAGGAAGCGGTGAAACAGGCCGCCGTCGCCGACCGCATCCTGCTGACCAAGACCGATCTCGTCTCAGACGAAGATCGCCTCGCGCTGGAAGCACGGTTGCAGGCCTTGAACCCGGCGGCGCCGATCATCATGACCACGATCGGCGAAGTGGATGCCGAACTGTTGTTCGATGCCGGGCTCTACAATCCCGAAACCAAGAGCGACGATGTGCGCCGCTGGCTGAGGGCAGAGGCCTATGAGGATCACGGGCACCACCACGATCATGGGCACGATCATGGGCACGATCATGGGCACGATCATGGGCACGATCATACCCATGGACACCATGATCACGACGTCAATTGCCACGACAGTTCGATTTACGCCACTTGCCTGACCTTCGATGAACCCCTGCAGGCCCACGCCTTCGAACGATGGCTGGATATTCTGGTTGCGTTCAAGGGCGCAGCCATCCTGCGGGTCAAGGGCATCGTCAACATTGCCGGAGAGGATCGCCCGGTAGTGATCCACGGCGTGCAGCACGTGTTCCACCCGCCGATCCTGCTCGAGACCTGGCCCTCAGACGATCGCCGCACCCGGCTCGTCTTCATCACGCGCAATGTCACGCCGGACGAACTGCAGGGCACGCTGGCGCTGATGACGATCGGCCTGACCCGGTTTGGCCTTCAGGGACTGGTCGACAACGTGCCTTCCACCGGGCTGTTGCGGATCTGAGCGAGCCCGGTTCGGCACGAATGACGGGACCGCCCAGAAGCCGGTCTGTGGCAACCTGCCTCAGCGGATCACGGCGCAGGCGATGCGATCGCCCGCGCCGCCGATGGGTTGCGTGGTATAGTCGTCGGGGTTGGCGTGAATGACGAGCGCCGAACCATCGTTGTCTAGCAGCGCAGGGCGGCCCTCAGCGCCCTTCAGCGATGCCAGCGTCGAGTGCAACTCGACCACCGCCTTGCCCTTGGCGTCGACATAGAGGTTGGGCAGATCGCTTGCATCGTTTGCGCCTTACACCATGAAGCCATGAACCACAGGCTTCACCGAATGAACGTGCGCCCCGGCCGTTTTGAAGGCATCATCGCTGCAGTCGCCTTTCTCGTGAAAATGCATGCCGTGCCATCCCGCCGACAGCCCACGTGCATCGACGCGCAGCAGCACACCTGATGCCGTTTCCTTGACACTGATCCTACCGATTGCCTTGTGCCTGACGTTATAGATCGAACCTCCGGCCTCGCTGTCCTAGGCTGCGGCCACGGGGGGCGAGCCGAGCGTCAGCATGGCAGCGGCAAGAATTGCACTTCGCAAGATCATTCACACTTCTTTTGCCTACTTCAAGGTCTCCAGACACGGCTCACACAGGCCCGAGGCTTCCACAACCATGGCCGACAAGGAGAACCCGATGGCGCCGCACAGAGCCCGCATATCAGGTTCGCGGTTCGGCAGGATGATGGTTCTGGCTGTTCGGCAGCGTCTGCACACGACGAAGCCGCTCCCTACTCCGGGCGCCAGCGCATAGGCGTTCAGCGTCTCGATCCGCATCACCTGACCGCGATCTATAAGCCGAACCAGCACGCGATAGGCCTGCATGGCTGACAGAGGGGAACCCTGCTGCGCTGCCACGCGCGTTATCTCATAAGCGGAGTACGGCAGACCCGCCTTCAATGTCGACAGTACGATCTGATCGAGTTCCCTAGCACTGCGAGGTGCAGGCGGAAACGCGCGTGCCCTAGGCTCTTTCGTGCATGTCGAATCCTCTGCCAAATGCTCCCCAATCCACGGTGAGGCAAACGGTCTCCCGCCCGCGATGAACCGATGATTCCGCGACGCTAATTCTGGCAATGAGACAATATAACGTCTCCATATGTCAATACGTTCCCTCTGCTCGCTCAATCGTTGGCTTCTTGCGCTGGGCGTCCTTGCGACGCCGCTCGCGACTCCTGCTCCGGCGTTTGCCCGGCTCCAGTGCGTCCCCGATGCCCGCGACGTG
The DNA here is from genome assembly GCF_015594425.1 of Novosphingobium sp. HR1a. Classification (NCBI taxonomy): domain Bacteria; kingdom Pseudomonadati; phylum Pseudomonadota; class Alphaproteobacteria; order Sphingomonadales; family Sphingomonadaceae; genus Novosphingobium; species Novosphingobium sp. HR1a. The sequence continues at coordinate 427 of NZ_JABXWS010000103.1, read as the reverse complement.
TCCGGCATCGCCATCCACGGAAATGCGCATACCTGGTGAAAGCAGGCCGACGGCGTCTATCGACGCGGGACAACGCCGCTCAAGGACGCTGTGATGGTATTCCGCTCCACCAGCGCCGTGCCCTATGGTCACGTTGCGGTAGTGCATGAGATCGTGGACGCGCGCCAATGCTGCTCGACCATGCCAACTGGTCCCGGCCCGGAATGATCGAGCATCAGGCGCTGGCCGAAGATGTGTCGGAGCCTGGTGACTGGAGCGAAGTCCGCGTCTGGTTCGACCCCATCCATGCCCTTGGCGGGCGGATCAATCCCGTCTTCGGATTTATCTACAACAGCACTCCTCACCCCACTGGCACGGAAACAGCGCAGATAGCACCCGCGAAGGCGGATACCGACGCAGTTCATATCGCATCGGCAGCAGACTGACT
>NZ_JABXWS010000180.1:0-243 GCF_015594425.1 Novosphingobium sp. HR1a | reverse complement strand
GTAAGCGCGAAATTCCGCGCACCTGTTCGGTTGAGTGACGCGGTGTGAAGGATGTGTCCACCAAGGAAGAGGTGGACACATGGAGTTGGCACCGATGGGCCGCTATGGGCTCGAGGTTGTAAGGGTGACGAGTAACGGCCGGCGCTATTATGGTCGGGCGGGGAAGGCACGGTTGATCGAGGCGTGCCTCGAGCCGGGCATATCGGTGGCGAGGCTTGCGCTGGAGCATGGTGTCAACGCCAA
>NZ_JABXWS010000149.1:0-970 GCF_015594425.1 Novosphingobium sp. HR1a | reverse complement strand
GGAGCCGCAGCTTCAGGGCGTCAAAGATGCGATGCAAGTGCCTCTCGCTCGAAGCGATCACCCAACGGCCCAGAGCACCACGGCTGACAGGTACCCCTGCGCGCTCGAAGGTTTGCGCCAAACGATACAGCGGTGTGCCATCGACGTATTTATGAACAAGGGCAAAGGCCAGCGTCGAGGCCGTGGCAATGCTGCCCGGCAAGGGCTGTGCGGGCATCGGCGCAATGACGATCGGCGTGGCGATCCCGGTGCGGTCGCAATTGCGGCATGCATATTTGGCGCGGGCATTCTGAAGGGCCGTGGCCTTCACCTCGATGTGAAGCTGCTCGGTTACCACTTCCCCCATGCGATGCATCCGTTCGCTGCAGCACGGGCAGACCTTCTGGTCGTCGGCGAGGTCATATTCGACGCGCTGGCGCGGCAGGTCGGCAGGAAGTGGCTTGCGCCCGCGCTTCTTCCCTTCTGGCTTTCTCGCCTCCGGCAATCCCGTGTCGGGAAGATCGGCGGCGGCCGGCTCATCGACGTCGTCGTGTCCATCGTCGGTATCGTCCTCAAGGGAGGCCTGCTCGGCTTCATTGAAGACACGATCCAGGTGCTTTTCGCTGCGCGGCGCAAAGCGGTGCAACCGCGCCAGCGCCAGTTCCTCCTCAAGCTTCAGGATGCGCCGGGCAAGGGAGTCTCTCTCGGCCGCCAATGCCTCGACTTCAGCGGCTTTCGTCGCCAGAAGCGCCATCAATTCCGCAATAGTGGGGATGCCGCCTCGATCCATCGCAGTCTTGAATCGAAAGCCCGTTCCCGCGTCAACGGCCTTCAACCGACAAACTGATATTGCCGCACCGGATGAGGGACCATCGCGTCAATATCGATCCCGTCGAGCAGCCATCGCAATTGCTCCGCGGTGAGCGCAACCACCGTTTCCGCTCGTCTGGGCCATCGGAACTTGTCCTCCGTCAACGCCTTGAGCACCAAC
>NZ_JABXWS010000164.1:0-450 GCF_015594425.1 Novosphingobium sp. HR1a | reverse complement strand
CCGGGACGCTATGTTTCTGGCGGAAGCGGCGCATGTAGCTGGCCTGCGTTTCCCCCTCATCGGGTATTTCGTCCCGCGCCTGCCTTTCGATCCGGTAGAGCTGGTCGAAGAACTTGAGCGCCTGTGCGGGCGGCCCGCCTTGTTTCTTCCTCGCCTTGAGGGCGTCGGCAAAGCGCCGTCTGGCGTGGGCCATGCAGCCCAGATGCGTGGCGCCTTTCAATGTGCGCCAGGCCGTATAGCCGTCACTCATCAGGATGCCGCGATAGTCGCCGAGGAAGGCCTGCGGATGTTCCTGCCCGCGACCGGGTTGATAGTCGAACAGCACGATCGGCTGTTCGCTGTCCTCGCTGCTGCGGTAGGCCCACATATACGAGGTGCTGGTAGGAGCCTTGCCCTCTTCCTTCAGCACCTGAACCGTAGTTTCGTCGCCATGAATGACCTCCTGGGACC
>NZ_JABXWS010000102.1:0-239235 GCF_015594425.1 Novosphingobium sp. HR1a | reverse complement strand
ACGGCGCACGGGCGAGCGCCGTCACCTATAGCCTGATGCTGACTTGCCGCGCCTGCGGCGTCGAGCCTCTCGCGTGGCTACGCCATGTTCTCACTGAACTGCCCCAGCGACCTCTCGACGCCGATATCGACGACCTGCTGCCATTCAACTTCGAAAAACACGCCTGACCTCCCGACGTCGCCGCGGTGGCCTGTCTCGTCCAGCGTCAACTGTGATGGCCGCACTGCCTCCGGAAGCAGCGTGCTACGAAATGCGCGCTTACGACTGACTCTGCGCGCTAAAAAGGCCGCTACGGGCTCGTCCACCCGTTTCGGCGGCGGGGGATAGGCTCCCCCGAAATGACAACTAAGATCGTGTGGAAGCATCAAGCATCATATGCGCGGTTCCGCCGCGATGACGTAGTCGTTGCCGCAAGGAAGGCTGCCGTCGCGCTCGATCACGGACAGCGCTTCATCTCTTAACGTCACGGCATGATCCCTGAGTGCCGAAGCAAGGGTTCGGTCGTCGAGCCGAGCGATGCGCTGCTCGCACATGGCGATCTGTGGCTGCACCAAACGCGCGCCGAAACGGATCGGAAAACGCTGCGCACAGATCGGTGTGAAGTCTGCCCGATGCAGCGCCTCCATGACCCACTCGGCCGGATATTCGCGATACGGCCGCTCCCCTGCGAGCAGGAGGCAGGAATCGCGCAGCCAACCGATGCGCCAGATGATGTGTGCGGCAGGATCGGCGGGTTCATCGGCGGGCACGTAGAGATCGAGGCCGATGACATAGAGGCGTCCGCCCACGAGCGGCCGCAGGCGGGCGAACAGGCGCTCCTGGAAGTAGGGCGCGAAGCCGTCGATCGCGCCGACCAGATAGTCGGCCAGCACGGTGTCGTAAGTCTCGCCCGCCAGCAGAGCAGGGTCTGCCCAGTTGCCGAGCACGATGCGATCTTCGGGGCGCCGCCGAGCCTCTGCGATATCGCGCACCTGCATGGCATGCCCCTCGGCGCCCGTCACCGCGGTCCAGCGCTCCGTCTGAAGCGACTGGATCCAGCGGATCGATCCCGAGCCGGTGTCCGCATAGAGGACCGAGCCCCAAGGCCCGGTCCCCCTGCAGTTCCTCGACGTAGGCGAACAGTGTGGACGCAGCCACTCTGTCCTTGCCCTTCGTCATCAGAACACTGTCCGCAGGCCAACCACGAGGTTGCGCCCGCGCAGCGGTGATGCATCCTTGATGAAGGAAGCGTGGTTGAAGGCGAGAGCGTTCGTCAGGTTGGTGCCCCGAAGATAGATCTCGGCCGACTGCTCGCCAAGGTCGAGCTTGTAAGAGACAGTAGCGTTCACCATGTCATAGCCGGACGAGCGCGTTTCATAGGCAGCAATGCGGTCCTGTTCGAAGACGCGGAAGTACTCCGCGTTCACCGTGAAGCCCGCCAGTGCCATGTCGCCGCGTGCGCCGAGACGTCCTGCGGGGATGCGCGGCAGGTTGCCCCCCGCATCCTTGAACTTTGCTCGCACATAGTCCCCGAATACCGCAAGACCGAGCGCGGGCGAGAACTGGTGATGAATCTCGCCATCGATTCCGGTGAAAGTGGCGTCGTGGGCAGTGTAGCTGATGAGCCGGAAGTCCTCGAACCGGTCCAGCGTCTCAGCGTAGATGTAGCCGTCGAAGTCCTGGTGATAGGCGCCCAGGGTGAAGTGGGTATCGCCCAGCGACTTGCGCAGCGTCACGTCCACGGAATGCGAGGTTTCCTTGCCCAGCGTCGCGTCCCCGACTTCATAGGTGTTGGTAGCAAGGTGCACGCCGCGCGCGAACAGCTCCTGCGCAGTGGGTGCACGCTGCGAGCGGGCGAGCGAGAGGGCGACCGAATAGCCGCTGCCCGCTTCCCAGATCGCTGCGCTGGAAACTGAGAAGGGGTTGTGCTCGGCACGGCGGTTCAGCGTCGTCTCGACCTTCTGCCATTCCTGCCGGACGGCGGCCTCGAAACGGACGGGACCGGCCTGCAGTGTCTCGAACAGGAACAGGCTGGTGTTCGTGGTCTCGCTCTCGGGCAGGTAGGCTTCGGTGCCGATAGCGCTGAAGTCGCTCTTCGCATGCTGCACGCCGAAGGTGCCGCGCAGACCTGCGAGCGGCTTGTGTGTCAGTTCGAGGCGAACGTCGTGCGCCTTGTTGCGGAATGTCGTCGCGACTTCGTCGTGCTCCAGTTCCTCATGACGATACTTGGTGATGCCCGCGCGAAAACGGACTCGCTCGAAACCGGGAAGTGGCTCTTCGTAGTCGCTGCGAATGTCGATCCGTTCGCTGCGCAGGCGCACGTAGGGGACTTCCTCGTGGCCCTCCTCGTGCTCGTGTTCATGATCGTGGTCATGCTCATGGCTGTGGTCGCGCCCGCCGCAGTGCAGGCTGGAGCCGTGGGGGTGGCAGTCCTCGTAGTCGTGGCTATGGCCGGGCAGGCCGTATTCGCTGGTCTGGCGGGTATAGGCCGCACCGATGTAGCCGCGCTCGCCCACCCAGGCGCCGCCGACCGACCAGGTCGACGTGTCATTGTACGAGCCATCGACATGGCGATCACCGAAGCGTGACGGCACACGGTAATCGTCGCTGGAACGGGCCACGCCCTCTACCCGGACGGCGAAGTTGCCGATCGCACCGGTCAGGCCGCCGACGAGCGACTGCTCGTTGTCTGCCGTGCCGAGACGGCCTTCGGCAACGCCATCGATCCCATCGGTCGGGAGGGTAGTCGGGATCTTACTGTCAAGCACGTTCACTGCGCCGCCGATCGCACCGCCACCGTAAAGCAGCGTCGCCGGACCGCGCAGAACCTCGATTCCGCGCATCAGCAGCGGCTCGGCCACGACCGCATGATCCGGAGAGACCTGCGAGGCGTCCTGGATCTGCGAGGCGTCGGACAGGACCTGCACGCGCGGCGCGGTCTGGCCGCGGATGACCGGGCGGCTCGCACCGCCGCCGAAGTTGTCGAAGTTGACGCCGGGCTGCCCGGCCAGCGTCTCTCCCAGCGTCGCCTGACGGCGGTGGACAAGCTCGTCTCCGCCCAGCGTCAGGACCGGCGTGACGGTCTCGTCCGCGCGCTGCTGCAGCGCCGTCGCCGTGACCACGATGTCATCGGCGCGGTGCGCCTTAGTCGATTGCGCGAGGGCCGCCGGAGCGACGATGCAAGCGGTTGCGACCGAGGCCAGGAGTACTGCGTGTTTCATGCCGGATTGTTCCCCTCTAGGCTAAGGGGCATCCGCTACGTCATTACGAGATGTTATAACATCCTCTTTTTTGTTGCAAATCATGTCTGACGGGTGATCATCGCTTGAAGGTGACGCATGGGCGGTCAGCAGGTGTGATATTCCCGGGCGAGATCAGGGAATTGAAGATCAACCTCAAGTAATGCTGCGCAGGCCTTCTTCGGGAGGCCTGCCACACTTCGTGCCTCCACCCATCGATCAGCCTCTTTACAAAACAATCCATCCTGCTTAGAACCATCACAACTGCTTTGATAATGGCAGAACGAGAGGAGATTGCCGGTGTTCATCGGGCCAGAGGCCGATCGCCTTGCCATTCGCGAACTGATCGACCGCTACAGCGACGCCGTCATGCGCCGCGATGCGGATGCCTATATCGCCACCTGGGCCTCTGACGGCCGCTGGTGCTTTCGCGGCGGCGAGATGGTCGGGCACGACCAGATCCTGCCGTTCTGGCGCAAGGCGATGGACGGCTTCGCCGAAGTCATGTTCATGGCCAACCCCGGCTCGATCCGCATCGACGGCGACCGGGCCGAGGTCGTCACCTACACTTTCGAACATCTGGAAATGCAGGACGGCAGCCGCCGCTTTCAGGCCGGACGCTACGACGACGTGCTCGTCCGTTCCGACGCCGGCTGGCAATTCCAGCAACGCACTTTTTCCGCACGGGAGCTGAAATCATGACCATTCTCATCGTCGCCACAATGCAACTCGATCCGGCACACGCCGAACGCATCGTCCACGAAGCGCGCCCGCTGATCGAGGCCTCGCTGGAAGAACCCGGCTGCCTTGCCTACAGCTGGGCGCTCGACCCGCTGAACCCGGGCCGCATCGAGGTGTTCGAGAAGTGGACCGACGAGGCCGCCCTCGCCCACCACTTCACGCTGCCCAACTACACCGAGATGCGCACCCAGCTGCGCTCGGCCGGGCCGATCGAGTCGAGGAGCCGCAAGTATCTCGTCGCCCATGACGAGCCCGTCTACGATGAGACCGGCACCCCGCGCGCCGATTTCTTCACCGCACCGGTGGAGGCCTGATCCCATGGCCGACGCGGATGTGCTGGCCCCGAGCCTTGAGGCCGAAGAGGCCCGGCTGAACTCGCACTACGAGTTGCGCCGGCGCACCTTGCGGCACATGCGCGACAAGACCACCGACCTCGACGCCGCGGGGCCGATGCAGATCGACCCGTCGATCTACACCGACGCCGGCTATGCGCAGCGCGAGCGCAAGGCGATGTTCCTCGACATGCCGGTGGTCGCCTGTCTCAGCCGCGATCTCGACGGACCGGGCGCGAAGATGACCTTCGACGTGCTTGGCCCACCAATCCTGCTGGTGCGCAACAAGCAGGGGCAAGTAAACGCCTTCCTCAACATGTGCACCCACCGCGCGGCGCGGCTTGTCACCGAGTGTGACGCCCGCAGCCGCATGACATGCCCGTTCCATGCCTGGACCTTTGACCTCGACGGCAAGCTGATCGGCCAGCCCGGCAAGGAAGGCTTCGCCGGGATCGAGCGCGAGGAACTGGGCCTCGTCCGCGTGCCCTGCGCCGAGAAGTACGGTCTCGTCTTCGTGCGCGCGACGCCGGGGGGCGAGGAGATCGACGTGGACGCCCACCTTGGCGATTTCGCAGGCGAGATCGCGCACCTGGAACTCGACAAGGCGGAATGCATCGCCGCGTCCGAAATCACGGCCGATGCCAACTGGAAATACGCGCTCGACACCTATGGCGAGAGCTATCATTTCGCCACGCTGCACCCCGAGACGATCGGCAAGCTCGCGCCGTCGAACATCATGGTCTACGACAACTACGGCCTTCACGCCCGCCTCGCCTTCCCGCGCGAGGAGTTCATGCCCTATCAGGATACGCCCGAGGAGGAGTGGCCGCATACCGACTACGGCGGGCTCTACATGCTGTTTCCCAACCTCGTCATCAACGTCAACAGCATCCCCGGCATCGGCCAGTTCTACGGCGTGTCGCGCGTATTCCCCGGTGCCACGCCGCAGGACTCTCGCACGCTGATGCGTACGTACCAGCCCGCACATGCAGGCGAGGAAGTCGATCGCCAGAAGTGGGCGGAAATGCACGCCTTCATCGACAAGGTCGTCTCCACCGAGGACTACAGCGTCTCGGCCACCGGCCAGCGCAATCTCGAATGGGCGCCCTCCTCTTTCCGCACGGTGCTCGGCGCCAACGAGATCGCCCTGCAGCACTGGCATCGCAACGCCGCACGGATCATGCGCGGCGCGAACTGAGCTTCAATTCTCCCGGTGGCTTCCTCTCCGCAAACCACCAAAGACTGAGGGACCGGGCATCCAAGATGCCCGGTCCCTTTTTTCGACCACGCGCCAACCGGCACATTGCAAATGAAAAGGGGGAGCATTGCTCCTCCTGTCCGGTCAGTCCGCGTAGTCTGGCGCGAAGCGCTCCACTTCGCGCTTGAGCGCCACCCAGTCCATCGTGCCGTTGATCTGGCCGCCGTAGTTGTAGGTCTGACTGTAAACCAGATCGACCACTTCATCGGGGATCATCCTCAGCTTGGCCCCGCCGGACTGCGCGGCGATCTGGATCTCGCAAGCGCGCTGGGTCATCAGCATGAGGTAGAACGCCTCGCCGATGGTGCGTCCTGTGGTGAGCAGGCCGTGGTTGCGCAGGATCAGCACGTCCTTGTCGCCGATGTCGCGACGCAGGGTTTCGCGCTCTGCCTCGATCAGCGCGACGCCCTCATAGTCGTGATAGGCGGTGCGGCGCGCGACGATCGCGGCCTGCTGGCTGATCGGGAGCAGGCCGTCCTCCTGCGCCGAGACGGCGACGCCCGCCGCCGTATGCGTGTGCAGGACGCAGACCACGTCCTCGCGCGCGGCGTGGATAGTGCTGTGGATCAGATAGCCCGCCGGGTTGATGACGCCATCCTTGGTCAGCACATCGCCTTCCAGCGTCACGGCGACGAGGTTGCTGGCCTTCACTTCGTTGAACAGCGTGCCGAACGGGTTGATGAGGATGCGCTCGCCCGGCCCCGGCAGGCGCGCCGAGATGTGCGTCGCGATACCGTCGGACATTCGGTAATGATGGATCAGGCGGTAGCAGGCGGCGAGGTCCTTGCGGACTTCCCACTCGGCCTCGTCGTAGGACTGCTCGTTCTGGACTGCCAGTTGCATGGGTGTTCTCTCCTGTGGTTCGTTATAATCCGGCTAGGGACTTGGCGATGATCGAAAGCTGGATTTCGGACGCGCCCCCGAAGATCGTCGCCGCCCGCGAATTGAGTGCATCGCCGACCAACGTGTCGGTCATGCCCGGACCGGCATCCTGAAACGCCAGCGCTTCCTCACCCAGCACCGCGACCCCGGCATTGCCGATGGCCTGCTTGAGCCGGCTGGCCCGCAGCTTCAGCACCGATGCCACCGGCCCCGGTGATTGCCCCGGCTCGATCTCGCCAAGCGTCGCTAGCTCTAGCATCTCGAAGCAGTCGATCTCGCTGACCAGTTCGGCAAGCGTGCGGCGCAAGTCCGGGCGATCGATGACGCCGCGCTCACGCGCCACGCCGATCACCCGCTTGAGCGAGGAGCGCAGCCGCGCCCCGAACAGGCCGGTGCCGCGTTCGAATTCGAGGAGGTACTTGGCGATCTTCCAGCCCTCGCCTTCGGCGCCGATGCGGTTCGCCAGCGGCACCTCGACGTCGGTGAGGAACACCTCGTTGACGTCATGGTCGCCCGCGATCGAGATGATCGGGCGCACTTCCACGCCGGGACTGTCGAGGTCGATGGCGAGCGCGGTGATGCCCTCCTGCCGCTTGCCGGTGGAGGCCGTGCGCACCAGCGCGAAGATGCGGTTGGCGTGGTGAGCGTGGGTCGTCCAGATTTTGCTGCCGTTGACCACATAGCGCCCGTCCTGCTCCACCGCGCGGGTGGAGAGCGAGGCAAGGTCGGACCCGGCCCCCGGCTCGGAAAAGCCCTGGCACCAGTAGTCCTCGCCCGAAAGGATGCGCGGCAGCCACTCGGCCTGCTGCTCGGGCGAGCCGAACGCCTGCACCACCGGCGCCACGAGGCGGATGCCGATGGGATAGACCAGCGGAGCGCCAGCCAGCGCGCATTCGGTCTCGAAGATGAAGCGCTGGATGGCATTCCAGCCGGGGCCGCCGAACCGCTCGGGCCAGACCGGTACCGCCCAGCCTTTTGCCGCCAGCAGCTTCTGCCACGGCAGCGAGACTTCGGGTTCGGGGTAGACCGCGCTGACGGCGGCCTGTCCTGCGCGCAGTTCGTCAGTCAGGCTCTCGGCCAGGAACGCGCGGACTTCGGCGCGGAAGGCGGTGAGTTCAGGGGTGAGCGAAAGGTCGGTCACGCAGGCTCTCCCAGCACGGCACTATGGGCATAAGAGCCGGTATCGATAGTGGTGCGCGCGATCGTCAGCGCCGCGTCATCGGGCGTGCCGTACCGCGCGCAGAAGGCGAGCATCTGACGGTAGTGCGCAGAAATCGGCAGTTCCTCGGAGACGCCGATGCCGCCGTGCAACTGCACCGCCCCTTCGGCCACGACGCGCGCAGTACGGGCCACCTGCAGCTTACCGGATGCACAGGCGCTGGCGCGAGCATCGTCGCTGGTGGCAGCGTCGAACCGGACGGCGGCCAGCAACGTCGCGGCGCGTGCCTCCTCGCAGGCGACGGCCATCTCGGCAACACGCAACTGCACCGACTGGAATGCGCCCAGCGTCCTACCGAACTGACGGCGCTCCTTCATATAAGCCACCGTGGCGGCGAGCGCGGATTTCATGGAGCCTAGCTGGAACCACTGCTCGACAACGGCGGCTTCGGCGCGCACGCGATCGAATGCCGCCGCCGCATCATCGGCAAGGCGCTGAAAGCCGCTCGCGCCCGAAATGCGCACGTCGCCGGACAGGCGACCATCGAGCATGCGCGACGGCGCAACCGTTACCCCCGGCGCATCGGCAACGATGCCCCACAAGCTGCCATCTGCGGCCAGCACGGCAATGTCGGTGGCAGCAGCAGTGCCTTCGGCCAGACGGAAGTTCAGATCAGCACCCTCGGGATTGCCCGGAAGCTGCGCACGGGCGTCCAGCACCAGCGTGCGCACCACGCCTTCAAGCTGTGCCTCCAACCGATCCTCGACACCCAGCGCACCGAACAGGCGGGCAGGGACCATACCCAGAGCAACGACGGGCTCGGCGACAAGCCGCCCACCCAGATACATCGCCAGCAGCCCACAATCCGCCATCGCGCCGCCAAGGCCGCCCTGCTCCTCGCTCACTAACAGATGGAACGCGCCCAGTTCCGCAAGCGCTGCCCAGAGGCCCGCATCCATCGACGGTCCGGCCTTCAACAAGGCACGGCGATGCTCGAAATCGTAACGGCCTTCGAGCAGGCGCGACACGGTGTCGGCGAACATGGCCTGCTCTTCGGTGAACTGCAGCTTCAAACTTACGCTCCTTCCCCCGCCCGGTCCTTTGCGGACCTTCGCTTGCGGCCATTCTAGACACCGAACGTCATAAAGCAAGCAATTCTGTTTAGTATGGACAGGTTGGAATTTTTCAGACACGTAGGACTGTAAATGATCCGAAAGCGCGGGAATGCGCCATCGGGCACAGGCAAGAACGGGAGAAAAGGATGCAGCTCAACCGCGACACTATGCTGCAGGCGTATCGTCAGATGCGCACGATTCGCGATTTCGAGGAACGTCTGCACGACGAGATCCAGACCGGCGACATCGCCGGATTCACGCACCTCTATGCCGGACAGGAAGCCGTGGCGGCGGGTGTGTGCATCAACCTCACCGACGACGACTGCATCATCTCCACCCACCGCGGCCACGGCCATTGCATCGCCAAGGGCTGCGACGTCGGCGGCATGATGAAGGAGATCTACGGCCGCGCCGATGGGCTGTGTCACGGCAAGGGCGGCTCCATGCACATCGCCGACGTCAGCAAGGGCATGCTGGGCGCCAACGGCATCGTCGGGGCAGGGGCGCCGATTGCGGTGGGCGCGGCGATCACCGCCAAGCTGCGCGGCAAGGGCGCGGTCTCGATCGCGTTCTCGGGCGACGGTGCGTGCAACCAGGGCACCACGTTCGAGGCTATGAACATGGCCGTGGCGCTGCAAGTGCCGGCGATCTTCGTCTTTGAAAACAATCATTATTCCGAGCACACCGGCCCCGAATACGCCACCTCCACCGCAGGCGACATCGCCAGCCGTGCCGAGGCGTTCGGCATGAAAGTATGGCGCGCCAACGGCTGCGATTTCTTCGAGGTAGAGGCCACCTTCCGCGATCTGCTCGCCTATGTGCGCGAGACCGGCAAGCCCGCAGCGATCGAGTTCGATACCGAGCGATTCTTCGGCCATTTCGAAGGCGACCCCCAGCGTTACCGCGGAAAAGGCGAGCTGGACCGTATCCGTGCGGAGCGCGATTGCCTGAAAATCTTCCGCGAAAGCGTGACAGGCTCAAAGGTACTGGGCGGCACCGAACTGGACCTCATCGACACCGAGGTCGCGCAGCTCATCGATCAGACGGTGGTCGACGCACGCGCCGCGCCCGTGCCGGATGCCGCCGCCGTCCTTACCAACGTCTACGTCTCCTACTGAGGCCCGCCATGACCAGAATGCAGTTTCGCGAAGCCATCAATCTCACGCTGCGTCAGGAGATGGAGCGTGACCCCCACGTGATCCTTCTTGGCGAGGACGTCGTCGGCGGCATGGGCACCGCCGGCGGTCCCGAAGCCATCGGCGGAATCTGGAAAACCTCCGAAGGTCTCTATGGCCAGTTCGGCGCCGGGCGCGTGATCGACACGCCGATTTCCGAAAGCGCGATCATCGGTGCGGCGGCGGGCGCTGCCCTCACCGGCCTGCGCCCGGTGGCCGAGATCATGTTCGCCGACTTCATCGGCGTGTGCCTCGACCAGATCTGGAACCAGATGGCCAAGTTCCGCTACATGTTCGGCGGCGCCACCAAATGCCCCGCCGTCATCCGCGTGGCCTATGGCGCGGGCCGCAACGCCGGACCGCAGCACAGCCAGGCCGCCTATGCGATGATGACCGCGATCCCCGGCCTCAAGGTCGTGATCCCGTCCTCACCGCGCGAGGCCAAGGGCCTGCTGGCGACGGCGATCCGCGATGACGATCCGGTGCTGTTCTTCGAGCCCAAGGCGCTCTACGCCATGCGCGAGGAAGTGCCTGTGGAGGACTACACCATCCCCTTCGGCCATGCCCGCATGGTGCGCGAAGGCAACGACGCCACGATCGTCACCTGCGGCCAGCTTGTCGCCCGCGCCGAGGCGGCTGCCGATGCCCTCGCCCAGCGCGGCATGTCGTGCGACGTGATCGACCTGCGCACCACCAGCCCGATGGACGAGGAAGCGATCCTCGATTCGGTCGAGGCGACCGGCCGCCTGATCGTGGTGGACGAGAACCCGCCGCGCTGCGGCCTCGCCCGCGACATCGCCGGGTTCGTCAGCGAGCAGGCGTTCACCGCGCTCAGGGCCCCGATCGCGCAAGTGACGCCGCCGCATACGCCGGTGCCTTTCGCGCCTGCGCTGGAGAACGCCTACCTCCCTTCGGTCGAGCGGATCACCGCCGCGATCGAGGCGACGGTCGGCTTCCGAGGCTGAGGGGGAGGATGCTGACAATGGCCAAACTGCGCGCATTCACGATGCCCAAGTGGGGTATCGAAATGACCGAGGGAACCATCGCCGACTGGAACGTGGCCGAAGGCGCCGCATTCCGCAAAGGCGAGGTGATCGCCCTCATCGAGACCGACAAGATCACTAACGAATACGAAGCCGAGTTCGACGCCGTCCTCGCCCGCATCATCGTACCACAGGGCGATACGGTGGAGGTTGGCACCGTCCTCGGCGTCTTCTCCGAGGGCGACGCGAGCGCGAACGAGATCGACGCATTCCTCTCCGGCAAGGGCGTGACGGCATCTGCTGCGCCCAAGGCGGAACCGGCAAGCGCTCCGGCGCCCGCCCCTGCTGCGAAGCCAGTAGAAATTCCCGCCGACATGGCGATCAGCCCCGAAGCGCGCCGCAAGGCCGAGGATGCCGGAGTGGACGTCAGCGCCATAGCCGGATCGGGCCGCAACGGCCGCGTCACCCTGCAGGACGTGGACAAGGCAAAGGCCGGTGCGCAGACGCTCACCGAAGGCGCAGCGGTGGACATCGCCCCGACCGACGCCGCGCTCGATAACGTCTATGCCTCGCCGCTGGCGAAACGGATCGCGGTGCAGAATGCGCTCTCGCTCGACGGTGTCACCGGCACCGGGCCGCGCGGACGCATCTGCAAGGCCGACGTCGAAGCCCTGATAAAGCCCGCCGTGGTGGAGGCTCCGGCCGTACAGGCCCCTGCCCCAGCTCCCGCCAGCTTCACCGTCGAAGGCAGCGCCGGGGACGGGGAGCGCGAGATCGTCAAGATGTCGTCGATGCGCAAGGCCATCGCGCGCCAGCTCGCCTACTCCAAGAGCACGATCCCGCACTTCTACTTGCGCAATGAGGCCCGCGTAGATGCCCTCTTCGCCATGCGCGAGGATGCCAAGCGCGCGACCGGCGAAGCGCCCTCGGTCAACGACTACATCGTGCGCGCCGTGGCGCTCGCGCTGCAGAAGCACCGCGACTGCAACGTGCAGGTCCATGAAGGCGAGATCCACCGCTTCGTCGACAGCGACATCGCCATCGCCGTCGCCACGGACAAGGGCCTCATCACCCCGATCGTCCGCGCCGCGCAGACCAAGTCCGTCGCGCGCATCTCGGCCGAGGTGAAGGCGCTGGCGGCGAAAGCCCGCGAAGGCAAGCTGGCGCCGGAGGAGTTCAAGGGCGGCAGTTTCTCGATCTCGAACTTAGGCATGCACGGCATCACCCAGTTCGACGCGATCATCAACCCGCCGCAGGGCGCAATCCTTGCCGTGGGCGCAGCGCGGTCCGAGACGTTCCATCAGGATCACGCGCTGGTGAACGCGCGGCGCATCCACATGTCGCTTTCGTGCGATCACCGCGCCATCGACGGCGCCGTGGGCGCATCTTTCCTGGCGGAACTGACACGCCTTCTCGAAAATCCGCAGGAGTTGACGCGATGAACAATGCCAGCATCAACCCGAACCGCCTGAAGGGCAAACGCGCCTTCGTGCTCGGCGCGGCCGGGCGCGACAACATGGGACAAGTGATCGCCCGCCAGATGCAGGGCGAAGGCGCGAAAGTCGTCGTCGCCGGGCGCGGCGCGGAGGAACTCGCGCAGATCGCCACCGAACTGGGTGGCGGCTTTGTGCTGTGCGATCTCAGCGATCCTACCTCCATCCGCAAGGCAGTGACCGAAGCCGCGGCACAGATGGGCGGCATCGACATTGCCGTGAACGCGGCCGGATGGGGGCTGCTGAAACCCTTCCTCGAAACCACCGAGGCCGAACTGGAACAGATGACGCAGGTGAGCTTCACCGGCCCGTTCATCCTGTTCCAGAGCCTCGTCGCGGCGATGGAGGACGGCGGTTCGATCATCCAGATCAGCTCGGCCACCGCCACGATCATGCTCAACGACCATGCCGCCTACATGGGCGCCAAGGCGGGCGGCGATCACCTCGTGCGCTGCATCGCGCATGAGTTCGGCGCGCAGGGCATCCGCTGCAACTCGATCTCGCCGGGCATGACGATGACGCCGATGACCGCGAAACGCGCGGCCATTCCCGGCCTTGTCGAAGCCTATCGCAAGGCCTACCCCCTCGGCCGGATCGGGACGTGCGATGACATCGCCGAGGCAGCCTGCTGGCTGGCCAGCGACACCTGCTTCATGACCGGTCAGAACCTGCAGGTGAACGGCGGCCTGACCCTGCGCGCCAACCCGACGC
This sequence comes from Novosphingobium sp. HR1a, assembly GCF_015594425.1. NCBI lineage: Bacteria > Pseudomonadati > Pseudomonadota > Alphaproteobacteria > Sphingomonadales > Sphingomonadaceae > Novosphingobium > Novosphingobium sp. HR1a. Next base: position 226,168 of record NZ_JABXWS010000102.1, on the reverse strand, counting down.
GCGAGGACATCGTCCGCTCGATCGCCGAGCACGCACAGGAGGCGGCGGAATGAGCGCGGAACTGGAAACCCTGCTGGCCAAGCAGGCCTGCACCGAACTGGTCTACCGTTTCGCGCGCGGCCTCGACCGGCGTGACGAGGAAACCCTGCGCTGCGTCTTCCATCCCGAGGGCACCGACGATCACGGCTACTGGACCGGCACCGGCGCGGATTTCGTGACATGGGTGCTGCCGCTGCTGGCGGGCATGGAACGCACGCAGCACCTGATCGGCAATGTGCTGGTCGAGGTGCAGGGGACGCGCGCCGTGGCGGAATCCTACTTCGTCGCCTCGCACGATCTCACCGACACCTCCGGCAACCCTGCGCGCATGACGACGGCGGGACGCTATCTCGACGAGTTCCGCAAGCACGAAGGCCAATGGCGCATCTTTCACCGCCGCGCCGTCTACGACTGGAACGCCAACGAACCGCGCACCGACAACTGGGACCGCTCCGCATCGTCACCGCGCGATTTCGGCAAGCCGGACCGATCCGACAGCGTCTTTGCCTTTGCAGAGCGGCTGAATTCACCGGACTGACAGTTACGACAGGGGGCGCAAATATTGACGTCCCCTGTCGCGTCATCCATTAAAGATCATTACGAGTTTGTCGAAGGTAGTGCGAATTGTCTGAAACCGGATTGCCCGACTTTTACGAACTCAGTCCTGCCGGGATGATCCCGGAATCTGAAGGGCTCCAGCACCGTCGCAGCGCCGAGACGCGGCTGCTGATCCTCGACGCCGCGATCGAGTGCCTCGCCGAGCATGGCTACAGCGACACCACCACGCACCTGATCGCCAAGCAGGCGAACATCTCGCGCGGGGCGATGCTGCATCACTATGCGACGAAGCAGGACCTCATCACGGCGGTGATCGACTACGCTTTCTTCCGCCTGATGAAGACTTTCAGCGAAGCCATCCGCAGCCTGACCGAGCAGGAGCGCACGTCGCTCAACGTCGGCATCACGGTGGACTGGGAATGTCACAACACGCGCGACTTCCAGGCCTATCTGGAACTCAACAACGCCGCGCGGACCGATCCCGATCTCAAGTCGCTGTTCGTCGAAAAGGCGCAGCGCCACGACCATTTCTGGCGGCAGGAACTGATCGCCAATTTCCCCGAGTGGGCCAATTCGCCCGAAAAGCTCGACAAGGCCCGGCGGCTGACGCAGGCCATCATGACCGGCATGATCGTCAACCGCGACGTCTGGAGCGATCCGGCGATGGAACAGACGATCCTTGAGTTCCTGACCCGCCTGCTGATCTCGATCCGCGAAGACAAGATCGCGTTCTGAAAGATACGTCGTCCCGGATAAGGCCGGGACGACGACAAGTTCACCGCACCATTAGCCACGTCAGGCTGCGCGCCAGCAGATCGTGGAACACCGGCAGTTCCCACGCACAGCGGTCCACCTTGGGCCACCATTCCATCGTCGGCTGCATGTCGTAATGTCCCCGGCAATGACCCAGCGTGTTGTAGAGCACCGCGCCCGTCCCGCGCTGCGCGATGTACATCACCGGATGCGTACCGGGTGCCTCCATCCCTTCGGCGAAGTGCGGCGCGGGCTCGGTGCATTCGGTTTCGAGCAGGACGTGCAGGTCGCCGTGCAGGTCCATGTGGTATAGTTCGTCCACCGTCTCGAACGGTTCTATGCCGCGCGTCAGCGCGTGGTCGGGATCGGCCACCGTCACCCGGTAGGGCGCGATCGGCGGGTGCGACAGGAACTGGCTGCCCAGCAGTTCCATGAAAAGCGGCGCATGGCGCGGCGCGTGCCACTTGCCGTCCTCCATCATCCGCAGGATCGAATTCGTCCCGTGCAGTGCCAGCCAGCGCCCGCCTGCATCGAGCCAGTCGCGCAAGGCCTCCTGCGCCGCCAGCGAAGGCACGACGTCGCAGGTGTAGGTGATGAGGATATCGGCCTTGCGGATCGCCTCGATGTTCTCGAAGTCTTCGAACACACGGGTGCGGATGCGCGGCTCGGCGCCCAGCAATTTGAGCAGTTCGAGGCGCGCATAGTCGATGTCGTGCCACAGCCCTGCGGCGACCAGCACGCAGTCGATGCGGGGCGGATTGGTCCCGCCCCCGTTGTCATCCGCCATCAGTCGGCCGCCATCATCCGGTCGAGGTTCTCATGGAAGTAGCGCACTCGCGATTCCTGCCCCGCCAACGTCTCACGCCGGTAGCCGCGCGAATGCAGCGCCTTCTGCTGGTTCGACCAGAGCGCGAGATCCTGGTTGATCGTCGGGCCCATCGCGGGGTGCCCGCCCTTCTCCTGCAGGTGCGGCGCGGGCGTGTCCATGCTCACGAAATCGCGCATCGTCGGCGAGTAGTACTTCGTCTCGCCCTCGGGGAAGAGGTTCAGGTACCACATGTCGAAGTAGCACTTTTCCGGGTCGGATTCGTGCGGGCGGGCGCGCAGGAAAATGTTGCCGTCGGGCTTGAGGCTGAACGACAGGTTCGGGAACAGCGTGTAGTGCCAGTTGTCCGTCAGCATGACGTCGTCATAGCTGGAGAAGTCATAGCCCTTTTCCGCACCCAGCTTGCGTTTCTGCACCTGCAGCGCGGGGCGGACATCCTGGATGCGCCCGCGATAGTCGTCGGGCTCCAGCCCCCAGAAGCGCATGTGCTCGCCCAGCTGGCGGATCACCTCGTCATCGACGCCGCGCAACGTCTGGCTCGGCGCGCCGCCCGCCATCAACATGCGCGCATGGCCCGAAGGGTACATGTCGAACTGCGAGTGGCGGTACGAGAACTCGGCGACGTACTTGAGCTGCGGGTGCGCGTGGAAGACATGGTAGGACTCGTTGAAATTGTCCTGCACCAGCTTCCAGTTGAAATCGCCCTCGATCGTCACCCAGCTGACGCGGATCATCTCTTCCATGGGATAAGCGTCGAGATGATCGGCCACCGGCGAGAGGAATTCGCGCAAGGGGCCGCAGTCGTCGTCCATGTTGAACCAGACGAGCCCGCCCCAGGTGTCGCTCTTGATCTCGACGAGATTGCGCTTGTCGCACTTGGTCCCCTCGGGGAAGTCCTTCTCGTCCGGGATCGTGCGGATCACCCCTTCGAGATCGTAAGCCCAGGCGTGGTACGGACACACGAGGCGGCGGGCAGTGCCTACCTCCTCGGTCAGCAGCATCATGCCCCGGTGCTGGCAGACATTGTAGAAGCAGCGGATCTTGCGATCATTGCCCATGACCGCGAAAATCTGCTCGCGCCCGAACGGCAGCGTCACATAGTCGCCCGGCTTCTGGAACTGGTTGACCATGGCCGCGACCTGCCAGGTCTTCGTCCAGACCTTGTCCCATTCCTGCTGCCAGAAATCGCGGCTGTAATAGCGTTCCTTGTCGATCGCCGCGTCGCCGAGCACCGGCTCGGGCGCCTTGGACAGATCGACGCCGTAAGGGCGCGGGCGGGTCAGAGTGTCTTCCATGGTCCTCTCCTTCCACGCTCTCAGGCGAGTTCGAAATCGCGGGCGCCCGGCAGGCGGCGCAAGTGCATGCCACCGCTGACACGAATGCGCTCGCCCGTCGAGATGCAGGCGTCGCTGACGACCCATGCAGCAGTGTCGGCCACGTTCTGAACCGTGGTCATGCGGCCGATCGGGATCTCGTTCTCGAAGGCTCGCACGGTCTTCTCGTTGCTGAAGTAGGCATCGGTCATAGCCGTGTGCGTCAGGCCCGGCGCGATCGCGTTCACGCGAATGCCGCGCGCGCCGTATTCCTGCGCGGCGACCTTGACCACCGCGTCCGCTGCCGCCTTTGAGCCCGCGTACCCCGCGAGGTTGAAGCCCGGACGCTCGGCGGTGACGCTCGACAGCGTCAGCATCGCACCGCCGTCGTTCATCGCTGCCGCGCCATAGCGGAACAGCAGCACGGTGCCTACGAAGTGCAGGCGGGAAATGAAGTCGAGCCCGGCAGCGTCTTCCTCGGCCACCAGCCGCGCACGGTTCACGCCCGCCGCGTTGACGACGATGTCGAGCCCGCCCATGTGCGCCTTCGCATCAGCGATACCGGCCTCGATGCTCTTTTCGTCCAGCATGTCGAGGAAGGCCGCGCCCGCGCCGATGGTCGGCGCCACCTGCTGCGTCTGCTCCAGTTCGACACCCGCGATCACAACCTGCGCACCTTCCTCGCGGAAGCGCCGCGCGATCGCGAAGCCGATCCCGTCCGGTGCCGATCCGCCGACGACGACTGCCTTCTTGCCTTCAAGTGTAGATCCGCTCACGTTCATATCCTTCTTATGTAATGATTTCCTGTTCCGCCGCGTCAGTCGGCCGGTGGCGCATTACGCTCCAGATACTTGTCGAGCGTATGGTGGAAGTGGCGGATGCGGCTTTCCTGATACTGCGCCAGTTGCAGTTCGCGGTTGGCGGACTGCTTCATGCCCTTCTGCACGTACGGCAGGTTGCCCATGTCCTGTTCGAGAATGGCACCAAGCTGCCCCAGTTCGTCCTGGAACGAGTCCGAAGGGTCAAGCAGCAGCATCGTCGCCGGCTCCACCTCTTCCCCCGGCTTGCGGCGCGACATCAGGCGCACTTCCATCAGGCAGTGGTCGGCATCGTGCCAGGGCCTCCAGCGATAGACCACCGTGGGCTGCATCCCGCCCCAGGGCGAGAAATTGGGGAACACGTTGTAAGTCAGCGCGTCCTGCACTTCGCTGTCGCTGATATGGTCCAGATCGCGGCCGAACATCACGCCGAAGCGCTTGCGGTTGATCTCGCCCATCGCCGCGCGGGCCGACTGGTCGTCTTCGAGGTTCACGGTCATGCCCGGCTCGACGACGCGGCTGTTGTATTTCAGGAAATTGTCGATGATCCCCTGCTCGCCGTGCATCGGCTCGACTTCGGGAGAGACGACCCCGAACGGCGTGATCGCCAAGTTCACATGGTCGCCCCACATCATGTACTTCGAGTTCACGTCGCCGGTAAACGGAGTGATCTGCGGGTGCGTCGAGTTGACGTGGAAGGCTTCCATGAAGGCTTCGGCGCAGGCCTTCCAGTTGGCCGGGATGACCTTGGCGACCCACTTGGTCGTATAGGCATCCTCATGCCCCCAGCGCTCGAAATGATCGGGCAACGGGGCGAGATATTCGCGCAAGGTGGGACCGCCGCTCTTCTCGCGCAGGAAGATGTAGCCTGCCCAGCAATCCACTTCGGCCTCGGGCAGGGACATGTCCTTGTCCTTCAACTGTCCGAAATCCCACTGGCACGGCAGGCGGCGCATGGTGCCGTCGGTGTTCCAGCTGAAACCGTGATAAGCGCAGCGGAATTCCTCGGTGCTGCCGTCGCTCTCGCGCAGCTGGCGACCACGATGGAGGCAGACATTATGGAAGGCCCGCACCGAACCATTGGCCTGACGCACCACGAGGAAAGAGCGCCCGGCGTTCTCGTAGACGATGTAGTCGCCCGCATCGGGAATATCCTCCTCGCGCGCGGCGAATTGCCACACGTAAGGCCACATCCGCTCGCATTCGAGCTTGTGGAACTCCGGCGAGACATAGCGCGCCACGTCAAGCGGCGCCGTGCCGAGATCCGCCTGAGCATTGCCGCGCAGATATTCGGGAACGGCCCGGGAATCGCGGTCGGCCAGTTCATCCCAGGTCGGTCCACCATGGGTTTCCGGCGTGGGCACGTCCGCATCGGGCCGGGAGATTTGCGTTGCCATTGCGGATCCTCTCTTCGCGCCGGATTCGGCGTCCATCCATTTTCAAATCAATCTTGATTTATATAAGCCAGCCGTCCGGTTTTTTAAAGCGTCTTTTTCATGACCGTTACCGGCCGATGGACGAAAAAGGCCGCCGGTGTCGAAACACCGACGGCCCCACCCCTCTCTCCCCGAGAAGTCGTCAGAACTGGAAGCGGAAGCCTGCGCGCAAAGACGTACCCAGCACGTCGTAGACGTAGACGTTGGTGCCGGAAGAAACCGAGTTCGCGTTGTCCGAGAACACCACGGTCGGCGGTGCCTTGTTCAGGATGTTGTCCGCTGCGAGGAAGAACTCGCCGCCCGGTGCGATGCTGCCCGCCTTGAAGCCGAGATAGGCATCGAGGTAGAAGATCGCGGGCACCTTGTACTTGTCGAGCACGGTCGGACCCCAGGCATCGTCGACGCGCGAGGCGCTGATGAAGCGTCCCTTGAGTTGCAGCGTCACCGGATCGCGATCGTAAGTGACGGTAGCCACCGCGCGCCAGCTGGGAACGCCTTCCGCCGCGCCGGTGTTGTTGCCAACTTCGCCCGCGCGGTGGATGACCGCGTTCGGCGTGACGATATCCAGCTTGTCGACGTAGTTGGCCATGACGCGCATATCGAGCGAGCCGCTGCCCACCGGCATCGTGTACGACACCTCGATGTCCACGCCGCGCGCCTGCTCTTCCAGCGCGTTGAACGGGAACAGCGTGATGGCCGTCAGCATACCGTTGCCGTCGCGGGTGATGCCGCTGCAGTATTCGGTCAGTCCGTCGTGGCAGCGATTGATCGTCGTCTGCGCGGAGTTGGTTGTGATCGCGTCGTTGATCTTGATATCGTAGTAATCGACCGATGCACGCAGTCCGGGCGCGAACGCAGGCCGCAGCACGATACCCGCCGTCAGCGTATCGGCCTTTTCCGGCTTGAGGCTGGCGTTGCCGCTCAGCGTCTGGACAAGCCGAACGCGGGTGTTGCCATTCTGCGGGTCGAGTACTTCCTGGTTGGTGAGAAGGCCCGGCTGGAACAGTTCCTGCAGGTTCGGCGCGCGAATGTCACGCGAACGGGTCACGCGGAATTCCAGACCGTCGATCGGCTCATAGCGACCGCCCGCCTTCCAGGTCACCACCGAACCGCTGGTGCTGTAGTCAGTCAGGCGCCCGGCGAGATTAAGGCTCAGCGAGCGGGCGAACGGCGCGTCCTTCAGCAGCGGCACGCCGATTTCGCCGTAGACTTCCTTCACGTTGTACTTGCCCGTGAAGTTCTTGAAGTTGCCCGCCCAGAACTGGCTGGCCTGCGAGATCGGGTCGGCCTCGGCAATAGCCTTTTCGCTGCGATACTCCACACCGCCCGCGAAGCTGAGCGGACCGGCCGGCAGGGTCAGGATGTCGCCCGCGATGTTCGCCGAAGCAACCTGCTGCGTATAGCGAATGTCCTGCGCCGACGTACCGGTGACATAGGCAAGCTGCTCGGCGCTCAGCGCCTGCGAGCCGAGCGGATTCATAGGCACGCAGCCGTTGGTCGGCGCGGTCAGAGACGAGCGGCAGATCACCTGACCCGGATTGTTCGGGTCCGCGATCGCATCGACCGCAAGGTTGTAGTGACCGGGGATCGGCATGTTCTCGGCACGGATCTTGGAATTCACGCGGCCGAACTGATAGCTCACGTCCCACTTCCAGCCATTGCCGAATTCACCCTCGACACCGCCCAGTCCGCGAATGTTCTCGCGCGAGATGTGATTGTCGATCACGCCCATGTTGGCGGTGGCGATATTGACGGGCAACGTCGTGATCCCGGCCGTCACCATCGCTGCGCGAACGTCGTCAGGCAGGTAGTAGTTGTCGATCGCGACGTTGACCGGCGAGCCGGTGCGCTGATAGCTGGCAACCTTGGCGGACGAACTCGACCTGGCGTAAGTCCCTTCGGCATAGACCGAAATCGCATCCGACAGTTCGTAGGACAGGCGGCCGTAGAGCGACTTCTGCTCCATCGGCGTGGTCGCCTGAGAATTCTGCGCCTGGTCGTAGAGACGGTTATACGTCGCCTCGCTACCATAGGCATAGTTGCTGTTGACCGAGCCGAGCGGGAAGTTGGTTCCGCCAAGTTGACCGTTGGCGTCGAAATAGTACCCCTTCAGCGGCCCGGTGGCGACGAGGCCGGTGTCGTTGGCGAGGATCGAAGACCACGGCGCAGCCAGATACGTCGGCTGCGCGGCAGTACCGTTGGCCTGCGGGTTGGGGATCAGCTTGCTTGCATTGAACCACTTGCGATCGCGATAGAGCGCCTGCCGGGTCTTCGAGTACTGTCCGCTCAGCAGGATATGGCCCTTGCCGTCGGCGAAGGACTTGCCGAAGCTCAAATCCATCGAGTTGCTGCCCGCATCGCCCAGCGTCGTGATTCCGCCCTGAACGCTGCCCTTGATGCCCTCGTACTCCTTGTCCAGCACAAAGTTGACCACGCCTGCGACCGCGTCCGAACCCCATGCGGCGGAAGCACCACCGGTGACGACATCGACGCGCTTGATGAGCGGGCTGGGCAGCGTGTTGACGTCTGCCGCGCCGGTAAGCGTTGCCGGGGTCACGCGCTTGCCGTTCATCAGCACCAGAGTGCGCGGCAGGCCGAGGTTGCGCAGGTTCAGGAAGTTGCCGCCGGCGAGACCGTCGGAAATCGAACCGCGCGTGGTGCGCGGCGTACGACTGCCCGAAAGCGCAGGCATCTGGTTGACGAAGTCCGAAATCGTCGCAGGCGCCGCGCGCTGGATTTCGACTTCGGTGATGACGCTGACCGGGGTCGGCGCATCAAAGCCCGCCGTCTTCAGGCGCGAACCGGTGACGATAATATCCTGGACGCTGGCGCCGTCCTGCTGCTGCGTATCGGCGGCCGGCGCCTGCTTTGCATCCTGCGCCCATGCCTGACCCGGAATGGCAATGCTCAGCGCAAGCACGGATGCTGCGCACCGGAAACGGGTGCTCTCGTTCATGACATCAACTCCCCAATACCCGCCTGTGGTCTGCGGTCTTTTTTGGATAACGCGTGTCACTTTCTTAGCGAGTCGTAACCGCCCAGACAAGATACAATCATCGTTGTCCGCGTGAAGCATGAAAACTTTTTTCAATCACGATGGACTGTTTTATGGAAGATGCTAGAGTTTGCACTATGCCAAGCTGGAGCTTCGGGGCTTGCGGGCCTGCGCAGGTGCTCATCCGGACACACACGAAGGATGCATCCGCGCCTTGACCGACAAGCCTTCGAATTTTATGCAGCGCATGATACTTTTATGTCGGACGTTCGAAGCCGACTCATTGATTTCAAGGGTTTGAGGTTAGAATCATGCTGAAAGTCCATGCCGCGATTGCCCGCGCCCTCCACGACAACGGGACCACTGACCTGTTCGGCCTGATCGGAGATGCGAACCTCTATTTCGCCGACAGCTTCGTACGCGACTGCGGCGGACGCTTCGTTTCTTCCGCCAACGAGGCAGGCGCCGCGCTGATGGCGCTGGGCTATACCATCGCTACCGGTAAGCTCGGCTGTGCCACCGTGACACACGGCGCGGCGCTGACGAACACGCTGACCGCCCTCACCCACGGCGCCAAGGCTCGCACGCCGATGCTACTGATCTGCGGCGACACCAATCCGACCGACCGCGACAACATCCAGAGCACGCCCCAGCGCGAACATGTAATGGCGACCGGCGCCGGGTTCGAGCAGCTCCGCTCTCCCACCACCATTGCGCAGGACATGGCGACCTGCATCCGCCGCGCCTGGGCCGAACGGCGCCCGATCGTGCTCAACATGCCGGTCGAGATCCAGTGGCTCGACGTCGATTACGCGCCGCACCCGTTCAAGCGGGCCGACCAGCGGATGATCGTTGCCGAGAGCGACGACCTCGACAACGCCATCGGCATCGTCGCCGCCGCCCGCCGCCCGATGGTGCTGGCCGGTCGCGGCGCCATCGCGCCGGACGCCGCCTCTGCCGTCGCCCGGTTCGCCGCACGCCTCGAAGCCCCGCTCGCCACGACCCTGCAGGCCAAGAACCTCTTTGCACAGGCGGACGGCAACATCGGCATCTTCGGCACGCTGAGCCAGGATTTCGCGGTCGAACAGATCATGGAGGCCGATTGCCTCATCTGTTTCGGCGCCAGCCTCAACGACTACACGATGTCCCACGGCGCGTTCGCCAAGGACAAGCGCATCGTGCACATCGACACCGACGCGGCCCAGTTCGGCCGATACCTCGAATGCGACGCCTACGTGCTCGGTGACGCGGGCCGCACCGCCGACCTGTTCACGCACTGGCTGGATGAGGCGGAGATTCCCGGCTCGGGCTGGAACACCAGCGACTTCGCTGCACAGGTTCGCGCCGCGCCCGCCGGGTGCACGCTCCCTGCCGCCTCTGCCGAAGACGCCGTCGACATGCCCCGCGCGGTGCGACTGCTCGACGAGACATTCGCCGACGATCGCATGCTCGTCACCGACGGCGGCCGGTTCCTTGGCGAAATCTGGAAGAACTTCGGCGTCGCCGATCCCGCCGACTTCGTGATTACCGTCGCGTTCGGCTCGATCGGCCTCGGTATGGGTCATGCCATCGGCGCCGCCGTCGGCCGTCCGGATCGCAAGGTCGTGCACTTCACCGGCGACGGCGGCTTCGTGCTGGGCGGCCTGGCAGAGTTCAACACCGCCGTGCGTCACAATCTCGATATCGTCACCATCGTGTGTAACGACGCAGCCTATGGCGCCGAGCATATCCAGTTCCGCCGCAAGGGAATGGACCCGGCCCTTTCCATGTTCGACTGGCCGGACTTCGGCAAAGTCGCCGAGGCTCTTGGCGGCCGTGGGTTCTCGGTGAGCACTTTCGGCGACCTCCAAACCGCACTGAATGCCGTGAAGGACCACCGTGGCCCGGTGCTGATCGACATGAAGTTCGATCCCGACGCCATGCCCGAATTCCCGTGACGCCTGCAGCCCCTTTGCCTCGGCGACACACGATCACGACGATTTCCTCCTTGCGACGCGAACACGCGTGAAAGGCAAGCCATGAAGATGGACAGAACAATCCCGGGAAAGGATTTCCGCAGCCAGCCGCTCGATGCGCCGCTGCCGGGAGCCTGGCGCACCGTCACGATCCTCACCCTGCTCTACTGGTTCGGCACTCTGGACCGGCAGGTCGCAGCGCTGCTGATCCCCGACATCAAGAAAGACCTCACGCTCAGCGATTTCGAGGTCTCGCTGATTCAGGGCCTCGGCTTCGGACTGCTCTACATGCTGATGAGCCCGTTCATGGGCTGGCTGGTGGACCGCATCAGCCGCCGCTTCATCCTGTTCGGATGCACGATCGGCTGGAGCCTTTCGGCGATGTGCTCGGGCCTTGCGCGCGGCTTTGGCGGGCTGTTCGCCGCCCGCGCGGGGGTCGGCGGGTTCGAGGCCGCGCTCAACCCCACCAGCTACGCGATGCTGGGCGACCTGTTCCCGCCGAAGAAGCTGGCGCTGCCGATGTCCGTCTATGTCCTTGGCGGCAATCTCGGCTCGGGCATGTCGTTCCTCGTCGGCGGCGCGGTGATCGCGTGGATCATGTCGAACCCGGAGCATGTGCTGCCCTTCGTCGGGCCGCTGTCGGGCTGGCAGATGGCCTTCGTCGTCACCGGTGCACCAGGCCTGCTGCTGGCCCCGCTGATCTGGCTGGCCCGCGACCCGCGCATGGCGCGCAAGGAACCCATGGTGCAGACCGGGTTCGGCGATCTTTGGCGCCATATCACGCTGCACAAGGCGTTCTACCTGCTCCACCATATCGGCTTCGGCCTTGTCATGTCGCTGATCGTCGGCCTGCAGTCATGGAACTCGGCCTATTTGTCACGGCATTTCGGCTGGGACTTGGCGACGATCGGCTATACGCTGGGTGCGACGCAGCTGGGCTCGGCGCTGCTGGGGCTCGTGTTCCACGGCTGGGCGGTGGACAAGATGTTCGCGCGCGGCCGCACCGACGCACATCTCGTGTACTTCATGGCGATGGCGCTTCTGGCCGCGCCTGCATTGATGATCGCCTATACCGCCTCGTCCGCGATGGTGATGGTGGTCGCCTACAACGTCGCCTACTTCCTGGTGATGGCGTTCGCCAGCGTCGGCCCTGCCGCGCTCCAGATCGCGACGCCCGCGCCGCTTCGGGGCAAGGCCTCGTCAGTCTACATGGTGTTCCTGACCGTCATCGGCACGATGCTCGGCCCGGTCTTCGTGGCGCTGATCACCGATTTCGTGTTCGCCGATGAAGCGAGCCTCGGCCTTTCGATGGCGATCTTCGGGACGGCCTGTGCGCTTCTCGCGGCGGCATCGTTCCACTTCGGCCGCGCCCCCATGCGCCGAGCCGTGGCGAGCGCGATCAACCCGCCCGCCTGAGGCGCCCCGCGATTCAAACGAAAAGGCCGGGATGGTTCATGCCACCCCGGCCCTTTTTCATGCCACCGAATATGTGCGGCTGAACTATCCACCGCCGGCGATGAGGCTGGCATCCGCACATTCCGCAGCCGTCGTCAGCAGCGCCTGCTGGCTGCGCTGTCCGGTCACGAACGGGTTGGAATCGCCCGACTTGCGCCCGGCGAGCGCATCCGCCTTGCGGAACGTATCGTCGACCACCGGATGATTGGACAAAGGCACATCCACCCTCGCCCGCTGCGCCACACGCGCGAAATCACGGGCCGAGCGGGCATAGCTGGAAAACTGCTCGGGCGTGCGCGTATTGAAGCCTGTGCCTCCCCAGATCGAGGCCATATGCCGCGCCTTGCCATCGTGCACCGGGAATATCACCGAGAGCGTGCCCGGCGTATGTCCCGGTGTCGGCACCAGATCGACCGTGGTATTGCCCAGCGTCAATTGCCGCCTTCCGCTAACCGCCAAGAAGCGCGCATCTCGGGTCGGGCGCGGGCCTTCCATCTTCTCGGCGATCGGCCAGTCCGCCTCGGCCAAGACGATCGTAGCGCCCTTGCGCTGCAGGAACGCGGCCCCGCCAAGGTGATCGGAGTGACCATGCGTAACGATCACATAGCGGATTTCGGACGGATCAAGGCCCGCCTTGCGCAGTCCGTCCCAGATCTCGTCCTCGACCGAATAGTCGAACAAGGCATCGATCACGATGATTCCGGCGGATGTCCTGAGCGCCCAGGCCGACACGGTCTTCTGGCCCACGTAGAACAGGTCGTCGAAGGCGCGGACCGGCTCTGCGTGCCAGCTGTCCCGGTCAGCGCTGTCGATCGGTGCGGACTTGACGATCGGACCGGGGCACAGCGCCTTGACCAGCACCGCATATTCGCTGCCCGCCGCCTTGGTGGCCTTCACGACATGCCCGGCGATCGCGTCAGACGGCGGCGCAGCGCCGACTTGGCACAATCCCATACACAGGGCCGCAGCCGCTGCCTTTGCTCTCATCATTGCTCTCCCAGATGCCGCCGGGCTTTCACTGTGACGGCGGTTGCCTTTCAGTCCTTGTCGGCCATCGACCGGGCATTCTTGCCGCTGATCGCACTACCAGTCGTCATCTGCGCGTGGGCGTGGGCGAGGTGGTGGATGTTGAACACCGTATCCATCGTCGCGTGTTTGCCCATCTGGTCTTCGGCGCGGTTGAACGCCTGCTTGGCCAGCGTCATCCCGAACGGCGGCATCGCGGCGAGGCGTTCGGCCAGTGTCGACACTTCCTCAGTCAGCGCCTCGGCCGGGACGAGGCGATTGACCATGCCCAGTTCGTAGGCCCGCTGCGCGCTCATTCGCTCACCCAGGAACACGAATTCGCGGGCAACGCGCGGGTGCATCTCGAAGGCATGCGCGAAATACTCGACGCCGGGGATGCCCATGCGCAGCACCGGGTCCGAGAAGAAGGCATCCTGCGTCGCGACGATCAGATCGCAGACCCATGCCAGCATCAACCCGCCTGCGATGCAGCCGCCGTGGACCGCCGCGATTGTCGGCTTGGGTATCTCACGCCAGCGGCGACACATGCCGAGATAAAGATGCTGCTCACGCGTATATTGCCGCGCGGCACCATCCAGCTTCGTATGGTCGCCCCACAGCGTCACAGCGGCACGCGGCGGCAGATCGACATCGCGCCCCGGCGAGCCGATGTCATGACCCGAGGAAAAATGCTTTCCCGCGCCGCGCAGCACGATGGCGCGTACATCCTCGTCATCCACCGCCCGCGCGAACGCGGCATCGAGCGCGTAGAGCATCTGCCCGTTCTGCGAATTGGCAAAACCCGGCCGGTTGAGCGTCAGCCACGCCACTGCGCCCAGGCGTTCGTAGATGACTGGCTCGTCCGTTTCGTAAACCGGCGTCATGCGATCGCGCGCTCCTGACCTTCCCAGTACGGCGCGCGCAGTTCGCGGCGCAGCACCTTTCCCGCGGCATTGCGCGGCAGAGCCTCGACGAAATCGATCGACTTTGGCACCTTGAACCCGGCGATCAGATCCCGCGCCCAGCCTCGCAACGCGTCCTGCCCGATTGCCTCGCCATCGCGCAGGACGACGACGGCCTTCACCGCCTCGCCCCACTTGGCGTCAGGCACGCCAATCACAGCGACTTCGCGCACGGCGGGATGGCTGGCGAGCGCGTTCTCGACTTCCGCCGGGAACACGTTCTCGCCACCGCTGACGATCATGTCCTTGATCCGGTCGCGCAGGAACAGATAACCGCCCTCATCAAGATAGCCCGCATCGCCCGAGCGGAAGAAGCCCTGCGCGTCGAACGCCTGTGCCGTCGCTTCCGGAAGGTTCCAGTAACCGCTCATCGCGGTGGGTGAGCGGATCAGGACTTCGCCTGTCTCCCCGGCGGGCAAATGCGTCCCGTCAGGCCCGGCGATGGCGATCTTCACCCCGGCCAGAGCGCGCCCCGCCGAAGTCATGCGCACCGTGCCCGCGCCGTCGTGATCCTCGGGCGGCAGCACGGCGATCGTCCCGCACATCTCGGTCATGCCGTACTGCTGTACAAAGCCGCAGTCGAACACCGAGATCGCATCGCGCAGAACCGGCAGAGGCATCGGCGAGGCACCATAGACCACCGCACGTATCCGTTCGTAGTCGATCCCGCGCGCGCGCGGATGGGCAAGGAGCATCTGCAGCGCCGACGGCACGGTGAACAGCTTGCTCAGCCCCTCATGCTCGATCGCGTCGAGCACCCGTTCAACGCTGAATTCCTGCGCGACAAGACCCGTCGCACCGGCACACAGGATCTGCAGCCCGAAGCCGGTCCCGCCGATATGGAACTGCGGCATCACGATCAGGCCGACGTCGTCCTGCATCCACCGGTTCCATTCCGGTTGCGCTTCGGGCCGCAGCGAGCGGAACGCCATCAGCGCCCGCTGGCTGAGCAAAGCCCCCTTGGGACGCCCGGTGGTGCCCGAGGTGTACATCTGCACGACGATCGCCTCCGGATCGCGACTGTGCAGTTCCGGCACCAGTTCGAAGGCGCGGCACCATTCGGCAAAGCCATCGCCCTCTCCGCCGATAACGACGATCTGTGGCTGCTCGTGCAAGCCCTTCAGCGCGGCACGCGCCACGTCCGCGAATTCCGGGGTGATGAACAGCAGCGCGCAACCGCTGTCCCGCAGGATGTAGGACACTTCCGGCACCGCAAGCCGCCAGTTGACCGGCACCAGCGTCAGCCCCGCCATCGCCGCACCTGCCAGCACCACATAGTAGGCGTCGGTGTTCTTGCCGAGGTAGGCCACCCGCGCACCGGGCTTCGCGGTGCGTACCATCGCCCCGGCCGCCCGGCGGCTCTGGCCGCGAAACTCCGCATAACTGGTCTCGCGCCCTTCATAACGCAGCGCCAGCTTGGCGGGGCGGACATTGGCCTGATGCTCGACCATGTCCGACAGATTGGTGAACTGGGGGGCGACGCCCGCCTCGGCCTTGACCGCCAAAATCGCCTCTCCTCCGTTTTTGAATCACAAAATCATAGCGCGTTATTCTTTTTAGCGAGATTCGTCCGGCAAGGCCATACTCGCCTTGGAAAATTGTCGCACCATCGCGGATCCTCGTCGCAAGCGGGGTGACAAAGCATATGATCCGATGCAAAAGAAAACGCGTGATACATTATAGATCAACAAAGGGACAGGCATGACGGGCGAATGGGACTTCATCATTGTCGGCGCGGGTTCGTCCGGCTGCGTGCTGGCGGAACGGCTTTCCGCCGATGGGCTGAACCGCGTGCTGGTACTCGAAGCCGGTGGCCGGAATGAAAGCCCGCTGGTGCATATGCCCAAGGGCATCGGCAAGCTGGCGCTCAACCCGCGCTTCGCCTGGCATTACGGCGTGGAGCAGCGCCGGATCGAGGACGTGCCGTCGACGGAAAGCTGGGTGCGCGGCAAGGGCCTCGGTGGGTCGTCCGCCATCAACGGCATGATCTACGTGCGCGGCCAGCCCGAGGACTACGAACGCTGGGTGGAGAACGGTGCCACCGGCTGGGGCTGGTCGGAGATGAAGGAAGCCTTCCGCGCCATCGAAGATCATGAGCTTGGCGAAGGCGACGGTCGCGGCGTGGGCGGCCCGCTGCACATCTCGCCCGGCACCTTCCGCTATCCGCTGGCGGAAGCCATGATCCACGCGGGCGAGGAAATGGGCCTGCCGCGCAAGGCGGACCTCAACACCGAGGATCAGGAGGGCATCGGCTACTTTTCCCACAACATCCGCAAGGGCCGCCGCCAGAGCGCCTCGATCGCCTTCCTTGAACCGGCGACCAAGCGTCCCAACGTCAAGGTCATGACCGGCGTGACGGTGGACCGCGTCGTGTTCGATGGGCGCCGCGCCATCGGCGTCGAGGTCATGATGAACGGCATCCGCTGCACCATCCACACGCGCGGCGAAGTGATCCTCAGCGCGGGCGCGGTGGTTTCGCCGATGATCCTCCAGCGGTCGGGCGTGGGCGATCCAGCCCTGCTGTCCCGGCTCGGCATTCCGGTGCTGGCGGACACCCCCGGCGTCGGCGGCAACCTGCGCGACCATCTCGGCTTCTCGCTGCCGCACCGCCTTGTCGGCGACAAGGGCAACAACCATCGCTTCCGCGGCGCCGGTCTCGCCCGCAGCGTGGCCGAATATTACCTGACGCACAAAGGCCCGATGGCCACCGGCCCTTATGAAGTCGGGGCATTCGTGCGCACCAGGCCGGAAATCGCACGCCCTGACCTCCAGGTGTTCTGGAGCGCCTTCACCTTCAAGCGGGTGACGAACGCCAATGTCCCGGTCCAGCTTTCAGCCGTCGACGACGAACCCGGCATGACCATCTACGGCCAGATGCTGAACCTGACGTCCACAGGCAGCATCGCGATCTCCGGCCGCGACATGGACGCGCCGCCCGTCATCGAGCCGAACTGGATGCGTACGCCCGAAGACGTCGCGACCGGTATCGCCTCGATCCGCTACATGCGCCGGATGCTGCGCCAGCCGTCGATGGCGCACTATCTGGGCGAGGAACTGGTGCCTGGCGCGCAATACGATACCGACGAGCAACTCGCCGAAGCCGTGCGACTGTTCGGCCGCTGCGGAACGCACGCAGTGGGTACTTGCGCGATGGGCAGCGTCCTCGATCCCGATCTTCGGGTGCGCGGCGTCGACGGCCTGCGCGTTGTCGACTGCTCCTCGATGCCAGCCCTGACTTCCGGCAACACCAACGCCCCGGCCATGGCGCTCGGCTGGCGCGCGGGAGAAGTCATCCGCCGCACCGCCCGCAACTGACGCGAAAAAGGGTGCGCGGATCAAATCCGCGCACCCTTTCCCGTTACAACGCTTCAATTCCGGCGTTCCGGTTCCAGTCGCTCTCCTCCAGGCGACCGAAACCGCGTGACGATCAGAACTGTACGCGCTTGGTGTAACCGCCATCGACCACCAGGTTCGCGCCGGTGGTGTTCGACGAAGCGGGGCTGGCGATGAACACGATGGAGCGTGCCACTTCTTCAGCCGTGCCAAAGCGCCCCGTCACCATCTTGGCGGCGGTGGCATCGTAAAGCTCGGGCCGCGCGGCCTTGATCTTTTCCCAGTTGCCGCCCTCGAACGAGATCGGGCCGGGCGAGATCACGTTGACGCGGATGCCCTTCGGCCCCAGCGCCTGCGACTGCTGCTTGGCATAAGTGATCAGCGCGGCCTTCAGCGCATTGAACGCATTTGCAGAGAAGAACGTCTCCAGCGCAGCGGTCGAGGACATGAACACCACCGAAGCGTCGGGCGAGGCTTCCAGATAAGGCTCCAGCGCCTCGATACCGGCAACCGCACCCATGATGTCGAGTTGCAGCGTCGCGTTCCAGTCGCCGCCCGTACCGGCGCCCGAGGAACTGACGTTGTGCACGAAGATGTCGACGCCGCCCAGTTCCTTCGCGGCGGCATCGAGCCATGCCTTGTACGCATCCAGATCGTCGAGCGAGAACGCTGAACCATGCACCTTGCCGCCGTGCTTCTGCAACACCGTGACGGTTTCGGCCACCTGCTCCGCATTGCGCGAGAAGAACGCCACATCGCAGCCTTCCTGCGCGAAGAGTTCGAGCGCCGCACGGCCGAGCCCGCGGCTGCCGCCGGTGAGAATGACCTTCTTGCCCTTCAGTCCAAGATCCATCGTCTCGCCTTTCCTATCCGTTGATGCCGCAGGCCCGTCTCAGGTCGGCTCCGGCACGCGGCTTATCGTCATTGCCGAACCAAGGTCAACCTAATATAGTGCGCGCATCATTTTTAAACGAATATGCGGAGACGATGCATGACCACGACGGCAACCATGCGGGCCATTGGTGTCCTAGGAGGCACCGGCCCTGCCGAGGCACTGATCGTGGAAGAACGCGAGCGCCCCGAAATCTCGCCCGGCGAAATCCTGATCGAAGTGGTAGCGGCAGGGGTGAACCGGCCCGACATCTCCCAGCGGGAGGGCAATTATCCGCCGCCGCCGGGCGCTTCCGATGTGATCGGCCTCGAAGTAGCCGGACGCGTTGCGGCGGTGGGGACCGGTGCACCTCGCTGGAAGGTCGGCGACAGGGTGACCGCGCTGCTGCCCGGCGGCGGCTATGCGCAATATGCCCGCGTCGATGCCCGTCACGCGCTGCCGATCCCCGACGACGTGAGCTTCGAGCAGGCCGCCGTCCTGCCCGAAACCGTGTTCACCGTGTGGATCAACATGTTCGAGAATGCGCGCCTCAAGGCGGGCGAGACGGTGCTGGTCCACGGTGCCAACAGCGGCATCGGCGTCACCGCGATCCAGATGGCGAAGGCCGCAGGCGCAACCGTCATCGCTACGTGCCGCGGCGCCTGGAAGGCGCAAAAAGCGCTGGAACTGGGAGCCGACCACGCTGTCGATGTTTCGGCGCGAGACTTCGTCGCCGTGGCGCAGGAACTTGGCGGCGTCGATGTGGTGCTCGATATGGTCGGCGGCAGCTATTTCCCCCGCAACGTCGCTGCGCTCAAGCCTGACGGACGCCTCGCGCAGATTGCGCTGCTCGATGGCGGGAAAGTGGAACTCGACCTAATGCAACTGCTGTTCAAGCGCCTTACCGTGGTCGGATCCACGCTGCGGGCACGACCGGCGGACGAGAAGGCCCGGCTTGCTGCCGCCATCGAAGACCATGTCTGGCCCTGGGTGCAATCGGGCGCGGTTCGCCCGCCGGTCGATCGCACTTTCGCGCTCGGCGAGGCTTGCGAAGCCCATCGCCATCTTGAAAATGGAAGTCAGTTTGGCAAAGTCGTTCTCATGCCCTAAGATTATGACACGAGATGCAACAATCTGCTTGCCCGGCGAAAGAATGAACAGATCCACGTGAACGACGATATCCTCAGCCCGCACCCGGACAAGCAACTGGTCTATTCCAGCAGCACCATCTTCGAACGGCGCAAGCGCATTCTGCGTGAAACCCGAAAGATGATCGGTGAAAGCGGTCTTGAGGGCTTCAGCATCCGCACGCTGTGCAAGCGTGCGGATGTTGCCCAAAGGACGCTGTACAACGCCTTCCACAGCAAGGACCGGCTGATCGCGCTGGCGATCCGCAATGCCTACGAAGACGTCAACAGCTATATCGGCTATCGCACGTCCGCCGATACGATCGACGGGATCGTGGACCGACTGATCGCCGTCAACCGCCGCAATCTCAAGGCGCGCAACTACACGCGGGCGGTGACGTCGATATTCTTCTCGCCGGGCACCAGCAAGGATGTCTGGATGGCCATCCGCGAGATGGTCTTCCTCAACTTGCGTCAGTGGCTGGACAAGGTGAAGAGCGACGGTGAGTTGCAACCGTGGGCCGCAATCGACGATCTGGCACACATGTTCGCCAACATCGAATATTCGGTCATCAACGATTGGGCCAACGACCGGATCGACGACGAAGCGTACATCCGGCTGCTGATTACCGCCGTCCTGTCGCTGGCAGCCGGTGCCACGCAAGGATCGACGCAGGCGCGCGCGCAGGAAATGCTGGCGCAGATCGGAAGGACCGGACTGGTGCCGGAATTTCCCAAGCCCGTCCTGCTGCCGCCCGGAGAACCACCTCAGGACAGGTGAGCATCCCGGAAGCTCGGTAAAGGCGGCCCCGCAGGGCCGCCTTTTTCCATCTCAGTCGAGCAGTCCAGCCGCGTGCCGCCCGGCTACGTAGCCGAAAGTCAGGCCCGGACCGAGGGTCGCCCCGGCCCCCGGATAGGCCCCTCCGAACACGTTGAGCTGATCGTTGCCCACGGCGTAAAGCCCCTGCACCGGCTGCCCCGCCTCATCGACGACGCGCGCATAACGATCGGTGCGAATGCCCGCGAAAGTGCCGATTTCACCGGGGTACATCTTGATCGCGTAATACGGTGCCTGCTCCAGCGGTGCCAGGCACAGGTTGGGACCAGTGTGATCGTCATCGCCCTGATAGGCATCGTACGCATTCGAGCCACGACGGAATTCGGTGTCGAGACCGACGCGCGCATCGGTGTTGAAACGCTCCACCGTGGCGCGAAGCTGCGTCGCATCCAGTCCCGTCTTCCGGGCGAGATCCTCGATGGACTTCGCCTCGATCAGATAGCCGGACTTGATGAAGCTCTTGCGCGGCATCGGCTTGGGACGGACCCGGCCGATGCCCCAGCGATCGACCGCCTGCTTGTCGCCGATGAGCCAGGCGAAGGCCATCGGCACGTCCTTGGCCCCTTCCAGCATCATCGGCACGAACGCCGAATAGGCCGCGGATTCGTTGCCGAAGCGGCGCGCGGACGGGCTGACGCAGATGAAGCCGGGCTTCAGGCGATCGACCAGATGCGGCCACACCGCGTCCGGTCCCTGCACGTCGGGCCGCACAGAAGTCGGCATCCATGCGCCGGCATTGCTGATCTCAGCGCTGAACACGCCGCCGACCGACTCCGCCAGCCGCGCACCGTCGCCGGTATTGCCAGGGTTCGCCACCGAGCGGGGCGTACCGTCCTGAGCATTGGCCGGATAGGCCTCGGCACGGCGCTTGTTGTCCCAGGGGAAGCCACCCGATCCCAGCACCACGCCCTTGCGCGCGCCGATGCGGCGGCGCCCTTCGGGGCCTTCGATGACGGCGCCGCGCACCACTCCGTCCTCGACGATCAGTTCCACCACCGGCGAGGACAGCAGGATCGGCACTTCCAGTTCGAAGAGCGTCTGCGCCAGACGGGTAATCAGCGCCCGCCCGCGCACCACGCGGCGCGGCGCACCGTGAATCGCGGTGTCGAGCAAGTGGCGCGCCATCTTCACCGCGACGCCTGCAAAGGCCTTGGGAGAGCGCCCCGCCTTGAAGAACTGCTTCATCTCGACCGAGGAACCGACCGCGAAGCCGAGGAACAGCAACTGCTTGAGTTCCGGCTTCAGCTTGAGGGCATTCTTGCCGAGGTGCTTGGTCGAATACTCCACCGGGCTGAGCGAACGGGTGCGGCGCGCATCGCGGTGGTCCATGTTGTAATCAGGGTATTCCTGCCCGAAAAACCGCACATGGCTTTCGCGTTCGAGGAAGTCGATCATCTCCGGACCGTATTTGATGTAGGCATCGATCCGGTCGATATCCGCGTAGTTCCCGGCTTCCTCGATGATGTAGCGCCTTGCCACATCGAGCGAATCCGGTTCGTCTAGCCGGTCCTGCAGCGCGGGCGAGTGGTGATTGCCGGGGATCCACAGCATGCCGCCCGAAGTCGCGGTGGTGCCGCCGAAGTAAGGCATCTTTTCCGTCACGATCACGTCAAGTCCGGCCCGCTTCGCCGTCACCGCCGCCGTCAGCGCGCCACCGCCCGAGCCGACGACCAGCAAATCGCAGGTCTTGTCGAAGCCCTGTTGAGAGGCGGCATTCTGCCGTGTCGCTTGCATGTTCATTCTCTTCCCTTTCGTCATACCTGCCCGGCATCACACCATTCGCTCTGGCGCGGCGCCGGTCGGCTATTTCCTGTCGCTGAAAGCGCGCGCACCTCGGCAATGTCACGGCAGCCGGTGAGGATCATCGCGATGCGCAGTTCCTCCGCCATCAGGTCGATCATGCGCGCCACCCCGCGCTCCCCATCGGTGGCGAGGGCGAAGACCCAAGGGCGCCCCACCATCGCGGCGTCGGCACCCAGCGCAAGCGCACGCAGAATGTCGAGGCCCGTACGAATTCCTCCATCGACAAGCAACGGCACCTTCCCCCCGACCGCACGGGCGACATGTGGCAAAGCATGAGCCGTCGCATCCACGCCGTCGAGCTGACGCCCGCCATGGTTGGAGACGATCAGCGCATCGGCCCCGCAATCGATGGCGACGCAGGCGTCCTGCGGCTGCAACACACCCTTGACGACGAGGTTGCCCCGCCACTGCCTCCGCAGCCATTCGAGGCATTCCCGATCGACTCCGGGCGCGAGATTGGCATCCATGAAGGCCATGCAGGCCGACAACGGCAACGCATCGTCGCCCAGAAGACGCGCGATCGTGCCGAGGTTATGAGGACCGCCCCGCACGCCGGTCTCCAGCAGCCAGCGCGGTCGCCGGATCATCTGCGCCGAGCGTCGGACCAGCCCGGCCGGCCCAGCGGCTCCCAACCCGGAATAGGTATCCCGCCAGCGACGCCCGAGCACCGGAACATCAACAGTCACCACCAGCGTATCGCAGCCCAGCGCCGACGCCGTTTTCAGCAGCCGCCCGGCCAATGCGCGATCGCGCAGCATGTAGAGCTGGAACCAGGGCGCTGCGACCCCGGCCACCTCCTCCGCCCGGCACACCGAAGTCGTCGACAGCGTGAAGCCTACGCCTCGGCTGATGGCCGCCCGGGCAGCCAGCGCTTCACCCCGCTTGCGCGCACTTCCAGCGAGGCCGACCGGCGACAACGCCAGCGGAAGCGACAACGCCTGCCCCATTATCGTTGTCGAGATATTCACACAGGACATGTCGCGCAGCACATTCTGGGGAAGCCTGACATCGCCGAAAGCGGCCTCGTTCAGACGCGCCGTCTCACCGGCGAATGCAGCCCCATCGTAGTACTCGAACAGGAAATGCGGAAGGCGCGCACGCGCACGCGCTCGAAAGTCGCCCGCTGTAGCAATCGCTCTGGACATTCCGCCCGGCTCCACATCCCATTCCTTCTTGCGCCAACACCCGGAGCACCCTCCCTGGAAGCAAGGGAACCATCCTGCGGCACAATATTATTACTCGTGATGGAATTAGCCTGGGAGCAACGCTGCGGCGACTCTACCCTTGGCTGCAAACCATCCGAAATGCTTTCTACAGACAGATTGGACGGTTTTTCCTCGAGTTGCAAGTGGTGTGAATTAAACAGCGTTATCAATTATTTGATTCGAAACCGGTAAGAGAAGACTGCAAACGACGCCGACCGCAGGAAACCATGCGCAGTGACAATCATTGTGCAATGCGTACTATTTTTATGGCACATCGTCGATACCCCCATCCCTTTCCGTCCATCGGCGCTAACAGCCGCCTTATAACAATGTGGAGAACGATCCTGGGCATTTGCAGAATTCCGACCCCCACGCTGAAGGCGCTGGCCGGGACGACCTTCGCCGCCATAACCTGTATTTGCGCCGGAACGGCCAATGCCCATTCGGAACGTGATCGGGCCGATGCCGAAGCGCAGGAAGCTGCTGATGCCCAGCCCGATTACAAGCACTTCGACGAACTCGTCGAACCTGGTCTGGTGACTTCCTTTCCGGGCTCAACGGACTCGGTCCTCGGTGATGCCGGTGGCCTGCGCAGCGCCATGGCGAAGGAAAACGTGGGCCTTACGCTCCGAAGCTCCAACATCTTCGTGACCAGCCTGAACGACAGCGGCCAGCCCCGCTCGCCGCAGCGGTACAACGGGCAGAGGCCGACACTGCAGGCCGCATCGGTGACAGCGCTTCTTGCTTGGCGGCTGGACAAGCTGGGCCTGCCTGATACGACGCTCACGGCAGGCGGGATGTATTACGCGTCCAGTTTCCGGGACAATGCCCCCTCCACGGTCGCACTGCGAGCACTGTCAATCCATCACCGAGCCTTCGGGGGAAAGCTGGAGATCAAGGCCGGCTATCTGACCAACATGTATGAATATGCGGGGTTCTTCACCGGAGGCAGCCCGGTTCTGGCCGCCGGACTTTCGGGTGTGATTCCGATTCAGGCGGGGATGAGCGCAGACCCCGTGGCGACGCCTGCCGTGAACATCACGCTGCACGGCAGCGGCGGCAAATATGTGCGGGCCGGCATCCAGCGCAGCATGCACCCGCTTGGACGCGGCTATGACGTAGAACACAACCATAACGGCTTCCGCTTCACGATGCCGGAGGCAAAACCTCTGTACCTCGCCGAAACGGGTGTGCTGCGTGCCTCGACACCGGGCGTTCTGCACCGGTGGCTACGCGTCGGCGGCCTGTACAACGAAAGCGGCTACACGCGCTTTGACGGTCGGGGAACCAGCACCAACCAAGCGGCTTACGCAGCGGCGGACTTCCAACTGACGCAGAAGGACCCTAGCCGGCCAGCCTCCGGCATTTATGCGGGTGCAAGCGCCTTTTGGGGCAACCCGTCAGTCAACGTTTTCACGCAGAGCTATGAAGCGCGCGTTTATGCGATAGGCCCGTTCCCCTCCCGCAAGCGCGACGCGATGAGCCTGAAGGTGAGCTACAACAAATTTTCCGAAGCAGCACGCCGGGCCCAAAGCTTAATGGATGTTCACGCAAATGCGGACCAGACTAGCATCAGCGGCTCTTATACGGCTCACCTAGGAAAGGGCCTTTACGCAACTCCTTCCCTATCATGGGTTCACAACCCCTCTTTTATTGGAAGGTTCAATAATGCCCTCCTATCTAATATCACAATATTTACGATATTCTAGAGAAGGGATCAGTTCTAGACCAAATGAATTAGCGGAACAGTATTTTCCAACAGTCATGCGGCCAAGCTGGGTGATTTCGCTGCGGCATGGCTTCACTATCGAGCGCAGACGAGCATAGTGTTGCGCGAAGTAGCGGCAGCGCCTGCAGAAAAGCCTGAAACCCGCCGCTACCCCCCGGAGCATGCATAGCGATTAAGGCCCGGGAAAAAGCACTGATTGCAGGATGACAGCGCGCTATGGGTACGCAGATTGAAGTATCAGCCGAGATGGTCCGGATACCCGGCGGCACGTTCGCGATGGGATCGGAAAAATTCTATCCCGAGGAAGCGCCCGTGCGCCGAGTGTCAGTCAACGGATTCTGGATTGATGCCACGCCCGTCACCAATCGTCAGTACGCGCAGTTCGTCGCAACGACCGGCTACCGCACCGTCGCCGAAGTCGCGCCCGATCCCGCGCAGTACCCAGGCATGCCCCCGGAGATGGCGCAGCCCGGCTCGCTGGTCTTCCACAAGACCGCCGCCCCGGTCGATACCGGCAATCCCGCCAATTGGTGGCGGTTCGACTTCGGTGCCGACTGGCGCCATCCACTGGGGCGGGATCGCGACGTCGAGGCGCTTGGCCTGTGGGATCATCCGGTCGTCCAGATCGCCTATGCTGACGCACAGGCCTATGCGCACTGGGCAGGCAAGGATCTGCCGACCGAAGCCGAGTTCGAGTTCGCGGCGCGCGGCGGGTTAGACGGCGCTGACTATGCTTGGGGTGATGAACTGGCCCCTGGCGGCGCGATGCTGGCCAATTACTGGCAGGGCCTGTTCCCGTTTGCCAACCAGATCCTCGACGGCTGGGAGCGGACTTCCCCGGTGAAGACCTACCCGGCCAACGGCTACGGGGTGTTCGACATGATCGGCAACACCTGGGAATGGACGAGCGACTGGTGGAGCGACAAGCCCAACGCGCCCCGCAAGAAGTCGGGCCAGTCGTGCTGCACGCGCAGCAATCCGCGCGGTGGCAAGTTGAGAGATAGCTACGACCCCGTCCAGTCGGGTGTACGGATTGGCCGCAAGGTGCTGAAGGGCGGTTCGCACTTGTGCGCGGCAAACTACTGCCAGCGCTACCGCCCTGCCGCGCGGCATCCAGAGATGGTCGACACTGCAACCTCGCACATCGGCTTTCGCTGCGTGCGGCGTTAAGTAGTTTTTCCATCAACTCAGATCCGCGTTTCACCGCTGGAGCCGTCAGAAATGGTGGCGACGAAGATCGCGGCAAACCCAAGGATCATCTGCGCCGCGCCGGATTACATTGCACGGTTCGGCAAGCCCGAGACGATCGCCGATCTCATCAGCTATCCTTGCATCAAGCTCCATGGCATCGACACTTGGCCCTTCATCCGGAAGGGCGCTGCAGAGCGGGTCCGGATCGACGGACCTATATCGACCAGCACAGTCGATGCCGTCCGTTCGGCCGCCATCGCCGGTGTTGGCGTGGCGATGATGACCTACTGGGATGTACATCGAGATCTTCAGCGTGGCACCCTTGAGCAAATCGAGCTGTCTGACGCTGACCCGGATGAGTTGAATATCTGGGCTTTGTTTCCGAGTCGAAAGCAAATGCCACCACGACTGCGGGCGTTCATCGAAAGTTTGCGGCTCAAATTCAACTCTGCTTGAGCATGAGTTCCGGTTTCGCTTGGCGGGTGAGGGACGCAGCGGAAAGGAAGGAACGGCGGTCGATCATGGGGCACCTTTCTGGCTGGTTCGATAGTCGAATTCGATGCCGAAGCATCATCCGGTCAGCGGGCGCTTCCGGAGCCGGAGAGCAGTAAACGAGCCTGCGTTCCCCACCCGCCAATGAAAATGTCTGGCTTACCGTCGCCGTCGATATCGCCCTGCGCCATACTCCAGCTACGGCCGACCGTGGCCTGCGGTACGACGCTTACCGTTTGGTCGGAAAAGTGTCCCGACCCGTCGTTATGCCACGCGCGAAGCTGCAAGGGCTTGAAGCTAGGCACCTCGATGGCGCCGACCAGCAGGTCCGGCGCACCATCGTGATCGAAGTCGACGACCGATCCTCCCCAACTGGAGAAGCGATGCCTGGGCAGCCGCGTGTCGGTTTCGTCCCGCCAGCGGCCTTCGCCGTCGTTGATCAGCAGGCGGCTCTGCGGGTCCTTGTCCCAATCCTGATTATTGCTGGTGAGATTGAGGAAGAGGATATCGGGCCTGCCGTCACGATTGGCGTCGAAGACATGGACCTCTCGTGTCTCGAGCGGCACCTTCAGATCGAGCCGGTCCGACGCATCCGAAAAATGACTTTTCCCGTCGTTGAGGAAGAGGCGGTTCGGCGGCGTTTCATTGGCCACGAACATGTCGAGATCGCCATCGCCGTCCAGATCAGCGAGCGCGATCCCTTGGGCATATTCCGCATCCTTGGGCATGTGGGTAGCGGTCGCGTCGACAAAGTGGCCCGGGTTCGTCGCCGTGTTCAGCCAGAGGAAATCCTGGGGGGCGGGCGCTCTCCGTTCCGCCCGACTTTCGGCGGAATTGCCGACGACGATGTCAGGCAGCCCATCGCCGTTTACGTCGCCGACGGCGAGACCGTTTGCTTGGCTTTGCGCGGGAAGCCGGTCGCTCGCGTCGACGAATCCGCCCCGGCCGTCACCAAGGAAGAGCTGGTGGTCCTGATCGTACTCGGCGACAAAGATGAGGTCGGCATGGCCGTCTTTGTTGAAGTCGGCGGTCTCGACATGCTCATTGTCGTGGCGCGCGGTGCCGAACGCGCCCTGCCGCCAGCTGAGCTTGCCCTTGCCGTCGTTAAGGTAGAGCCGGCTCACATCGTTCTCGACTGCGACCGCGACATCAAGGTCGCCATCGCTGTCTACGTCCAGCATCGCGGCGTCGAGCGCATGGAGATTGGGCGCGGCCGGAACATTAGCGGCCGTGGCGTCCGAAAATCCTGCACGGGAAGTTCTTCCGCCTGCCGACGAGCACGAGGTCGCTTCCGCGAGAAGCGCAACAGGGAGCAAAAATCGAATTGACGTCATCGACGGGCCTTTTCTTGCACTGTTTATTGAGCAGGTTGCCCACTCGTGTTCGCAAACGCTGGCACGACTAGACCGATCGCCCTCGCGAACTGGGCACAAGTGCTGGCGGAGGAAAAGCATAACGCGCGGTCGCATGCTGCGGCTCATCTACTTTACTCAGCACTGTGATGAGGAAAAGTTGCGCAGCCGGAGGCATCTCTTTGATGCAGTTTCGAGTTATCGACAGCAACGGTGCAATCAAGCGCCGGCCCAAGCAGACCGTATCGTCCTTCAACCGGATGCGTAGCGTCCGGCGGCACGTCAGCGATCATCGGCTGTGGATTGCCCGAGGAACCGATCATGCGCCTGCTCACCTTATCTGCCCTGACTGCCGCCGGGTTGATCTGCTTGCCCGCGGCAGCGCAGATCATCGACATGAAAGACATTCCCACCAAGGGTGTCAGGGCCCCAGAGACTGGTGCACGCGTCGGGCAGCCGCTGCCGCGCAACGCGCCGATCTCGCCTGCCCAGAAGCCGGCTTTTGCGGGCCAGACTCGCGCGCGAGCGGTCGTCACCCGCACCCCGTTCGACGCTCGCGTCGTGACGACCAATCTCAACCACCCCTGGGGACTCGCCTTCATCGGCGACCATCGGGCCGTCGTGACCGAAAAGCCCGGTGCCATGCGTATCGTGAACCTGCAGACGGGCGCGATCATCAGCAACGTCCTGAAAGTCCCGAACGTCGTCTATGGCGCAGATGCCGGGATGCTCGATGTCGTGACCGATCCGCAGTTCGCGGCGAACCGGTTGATCTACTTCACCTATGTAGAGCCGCGCGGGAATGGCGAGAATGGAATCGCCGTCGCCAGGGCCAGGCTTCAACAACAATCGGCGGACAACGGCCCGAGCTACAGCCTGGAGGATCAAACCGTCATTTTGCGCGTAGAGCCGGGCATTGTCGGACGGAAGCACTACGGCTCGCGTCTGGTGTTCGATCGGGAAGGCTATCTGTACGTGTCGCTATCCGAGCGGTTCTTCTCGCCGTATCGCGACGAAGCGCAATCGCTGTACAGCTGGTTCGGCAAGATCCTGCGCGTCACGACCGACGGCAAGCCGGCGCCCGGCAATCCGTTCTCGAGCGATCAGGCGGCCGAGAACCACACGCGCGCCGAGATCTGGAGCTATGGCCAGCGTAATCCGCAGGGGATCGCAATCCATCCCGAGACCGGCGATCTGTGGGACGGCGAACACGGGCCGCAAGGCGGCGACGAGATTAACCTGATCCGGCGCGGCGCCAACTACGGTTGGCCGCTGGTCGCCTATGGCACCAACTATGACGGCACCCCGATCCATGGGGACAGTTGACCGGCGGCATCGCGCACGACTTCAACAACATGCTCACCGGGATCGTCGGCAGTCTCGATCTGATCCAGCGCAATATCGCTGCCGGCAGGTTTGACCGGGTCGATCGATACATCATTGCCGGTAATGCTTCCGCTCAGCGCGCGGCTGCGCTCACGTCGCGACTGCTGGCGTTCGGCAGACGGCAATCACTCGATCTGAAACCTACAGACATCAATGGTCTGGTCTCCGGCATGAGCGAGTTGCTCGAGCGGACACTCGGCGAGCAGACGGTGTTGGAGACGCATTTCCAGGCCGATCTGTGGGCAGCTTCCACCGACACCAACCAGCTTGAAAGTGCGTTGCTCAATTTGTGCATCAACGCCCGAGATGCGATGCCCGACGGTGGCCGCCTCATCATCGAGACCGACAATACCTATCTTGATGAACATTACACCCGAGATCATCCGGGCCTTGAGCCAGGCCAGTACGTAATCCTGAGCGTCAGCGACACCGGGATCGGTATGGCCCCATCGACGATCGAAAAGGTGTTCGAGCCGTTCTTCACAACCAAACCTGTCGGTCAGGGCACCGGACTTGGCCTCTCGATGATCTACGGCTTTGCCCAGCAGTCAGGTGGACATGTTCGTATTTACAGCGAGCTTGGCTTTGGGACCACGGTCAAGCTGTTCGTACCTCGCAGCCATGGCGAAAAGGAAGTCGTGAAGCGGCGCGAGGCCCAGTTCCCGCTCGGGAGCGGTGAGGCCGTAATGGTCGTAGAGGATGATCCTTCGGTGCGCCTCGTCGTTACTGAAGTCCTTCGTGAACTATGCTACAACGCCATCGAGGCCACCGACGCAACATCGGCCCTTCCACTGCTGCAATCGGACGAACGCATCGATCTTCTGGTCACCGATGTCGGTCTGCCGGGAATGAACGGCCGCCAATTGGCGGAGATCGCCCGCGAGGTACGACCAGAGCTCAAAGTGCTTTTTATCACCGGATACGCGCAGAATGCCGCGATACGATCGGACTTTCTAGGTGGGGGCATGGACATGATGACAAAGCCGTTTGCAGCGGACGCATTGGCATTGAAGGTCCACGACATGATCATTGGCGTCCCTTCTGCTTGATACACTCGACTTGGCCGCCGGGCACCTGACGTCCCCACGCCCGGCTTTGTCGGAACCGACATTCCCGGCTCCAGCCGCCCACTGTTGAAGAGCGCGTTTGTGGCAAATTTGCTGGGTGCCGAGCTGAATTGCGAACAGGAGCGGCAGACATCGCCCGACACTACTGCTGAGGAGGAGCAGCCGTTAGGCAAGCTCAAGGGCTACGCCGCAGAGACGGCGGCTCATACCGGCTGACGGGTTAGGCGGAGACGGCAGCTTCTGGGGATTGCATCGAAGTGGCTGATGCTGCCGAACAGGGCACGTGGCTGCCGACCCGCCGTCTACCTTTTGCTGCCGTTCAATCACCGATTTTTCGCTTTCAGCTAACGACTGTCCGCTTACAAGTTCCCGCAAGGACCCATCATCTATCGCCGAGCGAACAAATCCATGTTCGCATCGCCCCATGTCTTGAGCGCCTCGATTATCGGTAGAAGGGTGCCTCCACGCTCCGAAAGGCGATATTCCACCCGGGGCGGCACTTGCGCGAATACCTCGCGCTCGATCAGTCCATCGGTTTCCAGTTCGCGCAGTTGGTTCGTGAGCATGCGCTGCGTCACGCTTCCGCTACGACGCCGCAACTCGTTGAAACGGACGGGCCCGTCCTGCAGATGATAAAGGATCACCGCCTTCCACTTGCCGTCGATCAGGCTGATGGCGGCCTCCACCGCGCAGCCGGGCGTGCAGTCCAGGCGGGAATGGCGCAGCTTGGCCAAGAGACGGTATCCTTTTCGACACTATAGGCGATATTTGTGCGTATCGCATGGGAATGCACTGTGACCACATAGGCAAGGCAACTGCAAAAGGAAGTACTCTCATGCGTGCCATTGCTTATCATCAGGCGGGCGTCCTCGACCGACCAGACGCGCTCGTGGATGTCGAATTGCCACGTCCCGTTGCCGCAGGCCGCGATCTGCTGGTTGCGGTGCAGGCGGTATCGGTAAATCCCGTCGATACCAAGGTCCGCGCCGGTGCCCCGCCCTTTGAGGGCAGAGCAGAGCGCATATTGGGCTGGGACGCGGCGGGCATCGTCGAGGCCGTTGGTCCGGATGTCACCCGTTTCAAGGTCGGCGACCCGGTTTTCTACGCCGGAAACATCGCCCGCGATGGCAGCAATGCCCAGTATCAACTCGTCGACGAGCGCATTGTTGGACGCGCGCCCTCCACGCTTTCAGTGGCCGAAGCCGCCGCCTTGCCGCTGACCGCGATCACCGCCTGGGAGGCATTGTTCGATCGCCTGCGGGTGCAGGACAAGGTGGGACAAGAGCCGGCCAACCTGCTGATCATCGGTGGCGCGGGCGGCGTCGGCTCGGTTGCGATCCAGATCGCACGGGCGGGAACCGACCTCACGGTCATCGCCACTGCCTCGCGCCCCGAAACGCAGGACTGGGTACGCGGCCTGGGCGCGCATCATGTCATCGACCATAGCCAGCCCATGGCACCGCAGATCGCGGCTCTTGGGCTTGATGCACCAGCCTTCGTCTTCTCGACCACGCATACCGACCACCATCTGGCCGACATTGCCGAACTGATCGCGCCGCAGGGGCGCTTCGCGCTCATCGACGATCCCGCCAGCCTCGACATTATCGCTTTCAAGCGGAAAGCCGTTTCGGTCCATTGGGAACTGATGTTCACCCGCTCGCTGTTCGATACGCCCGATGTCGCAGAACAGGGGCGGCTGCTCGACGAGGTCGCCAAGCTGGTGGATCAGGGCGCGATCAGGACCACGCTGACCCAGACATTGTCGCCGATCAATGCGGCCAATCTGATCGCCGCCCACCGCCAGATCGAAAGCGCGACCACGCGCGGCAAGATCGTCCTGGAAGGCTGGCAGCATGAATGATGCGGCGGCCGATGCCACCGTGCATCTAGTCGCGCGCCTGGTGCCGCAGGTGGGCAAGGCGGACGAACTGGCGCGCGCGATCAAGGCGATATTGCCATAGGTCCGCTCAGAGCCCGGCTGCATCGCCTATCTCGCCCATGAGAGCCGCGATGAGCCGGGCGTGATCGTCATGATCGAGGCATGGGCGGATCAGGCTGCGCTGGATACCCATGCCGCTGCACCAGCCTTTACCGGGCTTGCCGCTCGCTTCGAGCACCTGCTCGCTGCGCCGCCGTCACTTGAGCGATTGCGGCGGATCGGTTGAGCCGATGCCTCAGGCCGTGCGCATCAACCGGCGCAGGGCCTGAGGCGGCTGTCCATAGTTGCGCATGAACACCTCGCGCATACGGCGCAGATCGATGAAGCCAACCTCACGCGCCACCGCTTCCAGGCTGTGGCGCGTATCTTCCAGCAGAAGCCGGGCCGCCTCGAGCCTAAGCTGTTCGACAGCCTTGGCCGGCGACTGCCCGGTTTCTGCACGGAAGGCCCGGCTGAACTGGCGTGGGGAAAGTGCCGCCACCTCTGCCAGTTCCTCGACCGTCAGGGGATTTTGCAGATGACTGCGGGCGTGAACGAGGGCCTTCTGGATGCGATCACTGCTGGGAGCCAGGTCCAGCATCTCGCTGTGCTGCGATTGGCCGCCAGCGCGGCGGTGATGCATCACCAGCCGGCGGGCAACCGATCGCGCGACGTCCGCCCCCAGATCCTTCTCCACCATGGCGACCACGACATCCAGCCCAGCGGTCAGTCCGGCCGATGTCCAGACAGATCCCTCGTTGATGAATATGCGATCCTCCTCGACGCGGATATTCGGAAAGCCATCGCGCATCATCCGCGCATAGGCCCAATGCGTCGTGGCGCGGCGGCCATCGAGCAGCCCCATCTGCGCCAGCAGAAAGGCGCCGGTGCAAAGCCCGGCAATGCGCCGTGCGGGCAGCGCGGCGGCATGAAGCGCGAACAGAGCTTTCGCATCCTGCAACGGCGGCGGCATCAAGCCAGCCATCAACAGAAGCGTATCGACCGGCCCGGCCTTGCCAAGAGGCACAGTTGGCACATCGAACCCACTGGATGAGGCGACCGGCCCGCCGTCAATCGAGTAGATGCCGAGCGTGTAGAAAGGTTCTTCCACCACGACATTGGCGAGTTCGAAGGCAGCCTGCACGCCCAACGCCAGAAACTGGAAGCCCGGTGTCAGCACCATCGCGACATGCGGCATCGGTTCATCTCCATATGTCCTAAATCATGTCATTATACGTCATTTAAGACAAGGTCCATCCGATCCATAAATGGGGTGTCGAAAGTCACCGACTGCTTGTCGAAAAAGGAACATCCATGTCGCATGGAACTGCCCTCATCACCGGCGCATCCAGCGGGATCGGCGCCATCTATGCCGATCGCCTCGCCCGTCGCGGTTACGACCTGATCCTGGTTGCGCGCAACCAAGGCAAGCTGCAATCACTCGCCGCCAGCCTCTCTGACGAAACCGGCCGCGCGGTCGAGGTTATCGCGGCTGACCTTGGCGACAGCGCAGACCTCGCCCGGGTCGAGGCGGTGCTGCGCAGCGACGCCAGCATCACCATGCTGGTCAACAATGCCGGTGTCGGGACGCACAGCAGCCTGCTGGAAAGCGATGTCGACCGCATGGAGGCGATGGTCCGGCTCAACGTCACCGCCCCCATGCGGCTGGCCTATGCCGCCGCTCCCGCCTTTGTGGCGCGCGAACGGGGCGCGATTATCAACATTGCCTCGATCGTGGCCATTACGCCTGAAACACTGAACGGCGTCTATGGCGGCTCAAAGGCCTTCGTTCAGGCCTTCAGCCAGTCGCTTCACAAGGAACTGGGTGACAAGGGTGTCCGTATCCAGTCGGTCCTGCCCGGCGCCACCGCCACTGATTTCTGGGCAATCGGCGGTCTGCCGGTCGAAAACCTGCCTACGGAAATCGTGATGCGCGCCGAGGACATGGTCGATGCCGCGCTGGTCGGGTTCGATCGCGGCGAGCTCAGCACGATCCCTGCGCTCGCCGACGGCGCCCTCTGGGATGCGTTCGAAGCCGCCCGCGCCGCTCTTGGCCCCCAGTTGCCCGCCAGCACGCCCGCCGCCCGCTTCGGCCTTGCCGCCCGCACAGCGGCCTGAACTCTCTTCAAGAAGGAACAAGATCATGTCGACCATTACTCCTCTTTCCGATGCCGATGCCACGCCCGACACCGCCGCCATCTTCCGCGAGGCGAAGGCCCGGATGGGCAAGGTGCCCAACCTCTTCCGTGTCATGGCACAGGCCCCGGCTGTGCTGGATGTCTACTGGGATGGACGCGGCGCGCTCGCCGAGGGCGTGATCCCCGCAAAGGTTCAGGAACAGATCGCCATTGCCGTCGCAGCTGCCAATGGCTGCGACTATTGCCTTGCCGCCCACACGGGGGCCGGGCGTGCGGCGGGCCTGTCCGCGACCGACCTCGCCGATGCCCAGCGCGGCGAGGCCAGTGATGGCCATGCCGCAACGATCCTTGCGCTGGCGCTGGACGTGAACGCCGATCATGGGCGCGCTGGCACGGCCGTTCTGGATCGGGCCCGGGCCTCCGGCCTGAGCGACGCCGAGATACTGGAAACGATCGCCCATGTCGCGGTCAGCATCCTGACCAACAGCATCAACAACATCGTCGGCACCAGCCTCGACTTCCCGCGCGTCGCTCGCGTCGGAACTACCGCCGCCTGATCCTGCGATCAGAGAGAAGGACAGAATCGATGAAACTCACCGGCAACACCATCTTCATCACTGGCGGCACCAGCGGCATCGGCCGCGCCCTGGCCGAAGCGCTGCATAAGCGCGGCAACCAGGTCATCATCTCCGGGCGCCGCCGCGCTCTGCTGGACGAAGTCACGGCCGCCAATCCCGGCATGGCTGCGATCGAACTGGATATCACCGACCCGGCCAGCATCGCTCATGCCGCCGAAGCGGTCATGCGCGATTTCCCAGCGACCAATGTGCTGCTGAACAATGCGGGGATCATGCCTTTCGACGATGCGGCAGCAAAAATCGACGACGGCATGGCACTGGGGCTCGTCACTACCAATCTGCTGGGACCGATCCGCATGACATCGGCGCTGATCGAACAGCTCAAGGCTCAGCCCGAAGCCACTATCCTCTATACCACCAGCGTGCTTGCCTTTGTGCCACTCGCGACGAACGCCATCTATTCGGCAACCAAGGCAGCGCTGCATTCTTACGCTCTGTCACAGCGCTTCCAACTTCGCGACAGCAGCGTGCGGGTCCAAGAGATCGCTCCGCCATGGGTCGATACCGACCTGATCTACAAAAGCGGTGATCCGCGCGCGATGCCGCTCGACGACTTCATCGAACAGACGCTGGTGGCGCTTGAAATGGATGATCCAGAAGTGCTGGTCGATGCGGTAAAGCCGCTGCGCGACAATCCTGGCGCGCAGGAACATGCGCTGGTTTATGCTTTCAATCAAAGCGTTGCGGATAATCCAATCCCGGTCGCGGCATGAGAATCTGAAACGGGGCTCCTGTCAGTCCCGTTTCATCCACCGACCCATTCAAGACATTCAGCCGCCAATTTTACGCTCCCAGGTGCGGACCGGCAGCTCTTCCCATTCTGGATGCCTTGGACTGGCCGTCAGTTGCCTGTCCGCTTCCGATATGGCGGGCACCTTAAAGCAGACAGAAAGACAGTGCTGATCCTGTCTACATTAGCGGACCACTTGCCCGCGAATGATGATAAAAAACGCCGTTTCACCCGGTACTGTTCCGCCATGAATCACTCCCGTCCGAAACCTCACTTTTGCGCGAGAGCAGCGGCCCGGTTCGCTGATGCTTCAGCCGGCAGCCTCTCGCCGGCCTCCAGGGATCGGAGGGCCATGCCTAGCCCGCAGCTCGCGGTCCCACTTGGCTATGTCGAGGACGTAGGACGAGAACGCGAGCTCGCGGTATCCCATGGAATAGCGCCACTCGCGAGGATCCAGCATCTCAAGCTGATCGGTGGCGATCGACGCGGTGCCGAGATAGGCGATTAAGTCAGCGATCTGGAAGTCGGGGCCGATCCAGAACGACAGGCTGTCCTCGTCCGCGACGATGCGCCCGCTGGTCAGCACATTGATCAGCTCGTGGGCCTGCCGGATCGGGTGGCCGTTGAGGCTGGCTCCGTGAAAGACGCGGTTCGCGATGACGATGCCGGTGTGGACGTCGCACGGTGCGTCGACCTCCCAACCTAGCTTCTGGAAGAGCGCCGCCTGATTCGCAGCCTCGGTAAGGACCTCGCGCCGCTTGTCGAGCTGCTTCCTTGCGCTGCGGATGTGGTCCCAGCTGTTGCGCATCTCGTGGACGGACACCGGATGGTAGGCGTTCTTGCACTCGAAAAGGAAGAGCGACCCGTCGCGCCAAGCGACGACATCCAGCTCCAGCTCCTTGCCGGCGATCTTCGTCTTGAAGTCGTTTCGGACGAGGAAGCCAACCGAGCGGAGGGCTTCGGCCAAGGCATGGACCATGCGGTCCCTTGGACCGATGGCGGTGGCGCGGAGGCGGTTGGCGACGATCGTGTTGCGCACGAGGTTCGAGGCCGCGACCACGTGTGGCGCGATCACATAGTAGCCGCCGGCGCCCACGAACGGGCGGTACTGGAGGTCGAGGTGCGGCTCTGTCGGGTCCATGGTCAGGAGCGAGATGATCTCCCGGGACTTGTCTTCATCGCCGAAGATCAGCCGCATCTGCTCAACGAGGTCGGCCTGTCGGATGACGAGGAGAGTCGAGGTCAGCGTCAGCTCCCCGCGCTCGGCCGGATCCTCGAGGTCGGCCAGACGTCGCTGATAGGCGCAGCTGAGGAAGTTGAAGTAACGCTGCACCTTGAAAATATCCATTGAGGTCACGCGGTCGGTGATCGGGAAGATCAGCTCGTCGAACGTGCCGAAGTTGTCGACGTCGAGCGCGAGCAGCATCTCAAGTTCGTCACGGAACAGATCGTCGCGCCCAAAGAACTGCTCAAACAGCTCTGGCACGGCCGGCAGCTTCAGAACGAACCGGCGAACGGGCTGCTCGAGGAGCTCTAGCAGGTGCTGGAAGCTGCCACAGTCGAAGCCGCGATCGATCACCGACCGCATGGAAACGGCTGGATCCGCCTCCTGCAGATGGGTGAATCGTATCATCCGTTGGTTCTGCGCCTGGATGTAGCCGAGACGGATCGAGCGCTCGACGTCGGAATCGATGGAGGAGACGGAGATGGTCTCGCCCGCGCCGTCGACCCGGTACGGGAGGCCGTCGATGAACAGCTCCGCCTCCCTGAACTTGGTGAGACGGATCGCGGCGAGCAAAAGTCGTTCGTAGACTTGTGCATTCTTGCCCACGGCGTGCGCGTCCACATACGCGAAGCTGGCGCCGTCGACAGAGAACATCGACGCATAGGTGCGCAGGACCAGCGACGCTGCCTCGGCATACTCCTCCGAGGAGTAGCGATGGCCGCTCAGGGAACTCGCCTCGTTGTCGTTCAGCCAGCCGTGGTAGAAGAGGTTGTTGACCATCACCAACACGGTCTTCAGCACCTCGGCGCGGCGCGACCGGATCGTCGCCTCAATCTCCCGCTGCAGGACGAGGGCGTTGCCAGCGAGCCGCGAGAGCGCCTCGACCGATTCGAGATACGCGATCCGGTCGGGCGACGCGGCCAGCAGGTCGCGGACACCAAGCGCGGCCTTGGCGACCCTTCCGATCAGCGAACCGCGAAAACCGTAGCGAGACGCCCGCAGGACCCCCTCGCGCCTCACGCAGGCGATCGCGTGATCCGCGTCCAGGAAGACCATGGCGAGCGCAGTCGCGATGGACTCGCTCGGCCGGTTGTCATCCAGATGGCGCTCCAGCACATTGACGTGCGCCTTGACCTCCGACGCGAGCGCCTTCGATGCGGGGGGACGTGCCTCGGTGCGCAGAAGCGCGACCATCGCAGTCTGGGTCTTGGCGGCGATCAGACGGGCCGCAAGATCGGCGACTGGCTGTGGCTTCGACAATTCACGCTTCTCCTACTTAGCGTCGGGGCGTGCTAATATAATGCGAATGCTCACGTACCGCCACGGAAGGCGTTAAAATAACCATTGCGTCGACATCCTGGCGACGACCGATGGTGGCCCAGCAACCGATACGCGCTAATCCAGTCGTTATGGGAAGCGACATGAATACTTCACCTATACACCTCGCTGCCGGACGGTGGGGGAGGATCGACCCAAAGTCGCCGTTCAGGGGCCGATCCTCAGTTCCCAGCTGCTACTTCATCTTCTATGCCTAAAACTGGCCGAAAGGCGATTTCCGGTTTGGAGTCGGCTTGCGAAGATAGCATCTGCTCGAGCGGCGTAGCGTGCGGATCATTTCTCTGGACACATACCTAGCGACAGGCGCGTTGCTCAGCTCAAGGGCGGGTTGCGATGCCGACTAGAGCGGGCAGATCAGGGTGGCTCCATCTTACTCCGATAGTGGCGAGCAGCCATCCGAATTGTGCGCAGCAAGCGAGTTTGTGTGCGGACGGCGCACCTCGTCCGATGCCCGACGCTCAGATAACGGTGTAGAACGATGTAAATCGAGCATTTTCGCCAGTCCGAGTGACCCGGTCGGAAATCTTGCTATAGGTCGCCTACAGCGTATTGACTATTAGAATCGATGAATTATGTCTGTAGTCATCCTACAGGAGAATTTTATGCGGCTCGACGCTGTATGTCGATTTCAATCTGGCTTCACCCCGCGGGGCAGGCTCGACCAAGCTACTGCGGGTGGCGTGCTGGCTATGCAGCTTCGTGACCTTCGTGATGATGGATCGATTGACCTTGTGGGTTTGCAGCGGTTCGATCTCGACCTTCAGGTTGAGCGATACGCTATCAATCCAGGTGACGTGGTGTTTCGATCGCGCGGGCTGGTCAATCTAGCCTACGCCGTGCCGGACAGCATAACGGATCCCGTCGTTGCATTGCTTCCCCTGATCGTCCTCCGCCCGCATTTGGGACTCATCACTGCGGAATACTTAGCTTGGGCGATCAATCAGCCGGATGCCCAGCGGCAGCTTGCTCTTGGAGCGCAAGGGCAGACTGTACGCATGATCCCCAAGAGCAGTCTTGAGGGCGTTACCATCCCGGTGCCCGACATCTCCACGCAGCGCTCCATTGTTCAGGTCGCCGAACTGGCGAACAGAGAAGCGGCGCTGCTTCATCAACTCGCCGACAGGCGAACCCAATTTACCGGCCGCGTGCTTGCCGACCTCGCGCAATCCGGTGCCCAGCAGAAAGGCTTTTGACCATGACCGACCAACAGATTCAGCAGCAGGTCAACCAGACGGCTTGGGCCGCGTGCGACACCTTCCGTGGCGCTGTCGATGCCGGACAATATAAAGACTACATCCTTGTCATGCTGTTCCTGAAATACATTTCGGACCAGTGGAACGAGCATGTCGAAGCCTATCGTCAGCAATTTGGGGGGGACGAAGCCCGGATTCGTCGCCGGCTTGAACGCGAGCGCTTCGTCCTGCCGGAAGGGGGCAGCTTCTATGACCTGTACGAACGCCGCAACGAAGCGAACATCGGAGAGCTGATCAATGAGGCGTTGGAGGCCATTGAAACCGCCAACATCGCCAAGCTGGAAGGTGTATTCCGCAACATCGATTTCAACTCCGAAGCCAATCTGGGGCGGGTGAAGGACCGCAACCGGCGGTTGAAGAACCTGCTGGAAGATTTCGCCAAACCGGTTCTCGATCTGCGCCCCTCGCGCGTTTCGGAAGACATCATCGGCGAATGTTACATCTATTTGATCTCACGCTTCGCATCGGACGCCGGAAAGAAGGCGGGCGAGTTTTACACGCCCTCTGCCGTATCGGGCCTGCTGGCGCAGCTGGCCAACCCGCAGCCTGGCGACACGATCTGTGATCCGGCTTGCGGTTCCGGCTCATTGCTCATTCAGGCCTCGCAGCAGGTGGGGTCCGACAATTTCGCGCTTTATGGGCAGGAGGTGAACGGGGCGACCTGGGCGCTGGCGCGGATGAATATGTTTTTGCACGCCAAGGATGCCGCGCGTATCGAATGGTGTGACACCCTTAATAGCCCCGCGCTGGTCGAGGGCGACCATCTGATGAAGTTCGACGTGGTGCTGGCCAACCCGCCGTTCAGCCTAGACAAATGGGGTGCGGAACATGCGGGGGATGACCAGTTCAAGCGGTTCTGGCGCGGTATTCCGCCCAAGTCCAAAGGCGATTACGGCTTCATCAGCCACATGATCGAGATCGCTAGGCGCCAAACTGGCCGCGTTGCGGTAATCGTTCCGCACGGCGTGCTGTTCCGTGGTGGAGCCGAGGGAGCGATCCGCAAGGCGCTGATCGAGGAAAACCTGCTGGACGCCGTGATTGGCCTGCCTGCCAACCTATTCACCACCACCGGTATTCCTGTTGCCATTCTGGTGTTTGATCGCAGCCGCGAGAACGGCGGTGCAAACGACGATCGGCGCGATGTGCTGTTCATCGACGCGAGCCGCGATTGTACTCCGGGGAAGACCCAGAACCTGCTGGAAGCTGGTCATATCGACCGTATCGTCGAGACATATCGTGCCCGTGCCGAGGAGACGAAATACTCGCACCGTGCCAGCCACGAAGAGATCGCGGAAAACGACTTTAACCTCAATATTCCCCGTTATGTCGACACCTTTGAAGCAGAAGACGAAATCAACGTCGCTTCCGTGCAGGAAGAGATCGACCGGATTGAGGGCGAATTGACCGAAGTGCGCGCTAAGATGCAGGCTTATTTGAAGGAGCTGGGCGTCGATGCGTAAAGGATGGAAATTCTTTCTCCTTGGCGAGTTAATCGACCCACGGCGGCCGATCACCTACGGTGTTGTCCAACCTGGAGAGCATGATCCAGAAGGGATCCCGCTAGTTCGTGGTGGAGACTTTTCATTCGGATGGCGCCCCATAGAGGAATTCCGAAGGGTAGCACCCAGCATTGAACGGGCTTTTGTGCGGGCTCGCCTGAAGGCAGGTGACATTGTAATCACGATCAAAGGTGATGTCGGTGCCGCAGCGATTGTCCCAAATTACTTAGAAGGCGCGAACGTTAGCCAGACGAATGCCCGGCTAGCGATAGACCCTTGCAAAGCAGAAGTTAGGTTGGTTCTTGCGCTGCTTGAATCACACGCAGGCCGAAAACAGATTGCTGCTGTAACGCAGGTTGGGGCTCAACCAGGGCTGATCTTCCGCGATATTCTTGGTTTCCGGTTCAACCTTCCTCCCCTCCCTGAACAGCGCAAGATTGCCGCGATCCTGAGGACTTGGGATTTGTGCCTGGAAAAGCTATCTTTCCTTCGCAAGGCCAAGGAGCGCCGTCTAGACTCGCTGCGTGTCTCACTGCTTTTCGGCTCAATGCGATTGGGCAATGCGCATACAGATTGGCCTATTAGGCGTTTGGGGGAGGTCACGCGGGCACTGACCCAGCGCAACAGTAAACACATGTTTGATCGCTCGGCCGTAATGGGGGTCAGTAACGCGCGTGGCCTTGTCCCAATGCGCGAACAGACCGTGGCTGGCGATATCAGCCGCTACCTGCTGCTTCCTCCACTCGGCTTCGCCTATAATCCGATGCGTATCAACGTTGGTTCCATCGCCATGAACAAGGCCATGGAGACATTTCTCGTTAGCCCGGATTACGTCGTGTTTGCCTGCTGTCCGGACGGGCTTGAGTCAGATTATCTCGACCACCTGCGCCAAACTCGCTGGTGGATCCATCACATCAACGCCGGCGGCTCCGGCAGCGTTCGTCAGCGAACCTATTACGACGACTTGGCTGCTCTACAGCTCCGCCTGCCGCAGATCGAAGAGCAGCGGTCCATTGTCGCTGTGCTCAACGCCGCAAAAGCGGATGTCGATCTGACCAACCGCGAAATCGCCGCTGTCACGCGCCAGAAGCGCGGCCTGATGCAGAAGCTGCTGGCGGGCGAATGGGCCGTTAACATTGAAGGAGTTGCAGCATGAAGGTTCTCGGTTTCCGGGGCAATCCGAAGGCCCCGCGTTATGCTGTACTTTCCTACGACGGGACGACGTTCAAGCTCGAAAATGCCAATGGCGATAACAAGCTGACCGTCCCGGCTGCGATCGGCGACGACGCTGACAGCGAACGACTAAAGTGGATCTATGCCGAAATCGTGCGGATTCTTGAAGCCCACCCCGACATCGCCAAGGTGATGATCAAGACCAACGAGTTCACCCAGAGCGATACGAAGCCGAAGCGGAAATCAGCCTACATTGATGCCGCAGTCCTTTTGGCTGCTGCCCACAAGAACGTCCCGGTTTGTGCGCTGGCTTACAACCAGATCGCGGCGACGAAGGCCAAGACCAAGGCGCTGGCGGAAGCGCGTGTTGGCAGGACTGAAAAATATTGGGATGACGGCATGGCGGATGCCATCAACGTCGCATGGTGGGGGGCTTGTCACCCGTGAACGCCTTAGCCCCCCTTACCTTTGCGCCGGGCATGCAGCTGTACAAGTATCAGTTGCTGAGCCTGATCGGCACCGGCGGTTTCGGTGAGGTCTGGCTGGCAAGGGACGCTGCCTTGAGCCGTGAGTTCGCTGTGAAAATCCTGCGTCCCGGTATGACGGTGGATGCGCGGTTGAAAGAGGCTCAGATCGGCAATCGGCTGACCCATAACAACCTTGTCCATGTGCATCAGGCGGATGTGGTTGGCGATACCGGTTCCGAATTCGTGATGCTGGCGATGGATTTCCATCCAGCTGGCTCGGTAGAAAGGCTTGCCAATCCCGCAGGCTTTGTGCCGCTGACGGATGTGCTGCGTATCGGTCGTGATATTTTGCAGGGCCTCGACCACCTGCATTCCAAGAACTTTTTCCATAACGACATCAAGCCGGGCAACATTCTCATAGGCAGCCAAGGCCAAGCCCTCCTGTCGGATTATGGCATCACGGGCGTATCGCAGAATGGTCAGCCTGTTCCGGCACCCAATGCCTATCTGCTCCATCGTGCGCCTGAGGTTCGCGCCACGAACACAGTCGGGGTCAGCTCTGACATTTTCCAGGTTGGGATGACATTGGCGCGATTGCTGATCGGATTGACGCATCTCAGCGCACTGTGGGCGAAGGACGGCCAAGCCGTTTACGAGGCGCGACTTGCTTCTGGTCATCTGCTGACCGCCGCTGATTTCCCCGCGCATGTTCCAACGGCAGTTAGAAAGGTGATTCTGAAGGCAGTGCATCCTGACCCAGCGCAGCGCTACGCCAGTTCACTGGACATGCGGCGTGCTTTGGAAAAGCTGGCCTATCCCGGCTTTTGGACCGTTGATGCAGCTGGGAACGAATGCGGCCATAGTGGCCCTAGCATCTACCGCTATTCGCTCAACGCCGTCGGCGGGATGCTTTTCGACTTGGATTGCACGCAGATGCGACAGCCCTCCGGGAAGACGCAGCGGGTGGCCAAGTTTTGCCGCAAAGCAGTGTCCCGCATCGAAGCAGCTAAGGCGATCAATGCGTTCAAGCTCATGGTGGTAACAGGCAAATGATTGGCTGGGCTCGACGCTGCCCTGGCGGCAAAAAAGCAAACGGGCTTTGGGCGCGCAATGCCCTTTCGTGGGCCAAGGAAAACCAATCATTGGGGCGGCAGACGGCCCAGCCTCATGAGATTTCAGTCAGTTTCACCCCTTTGGAGTTTGGCCGTGAGCTTTGAAGCCGCCGAAAAGCATCAGTCCCAGATCCCCGCTCTGCAAATGCTGTTGGCGCTTGGATTTACGCCGCTGTCGCAGGCCGGGGCTTTGGCGCTGCGCGGTGATCGTTTGCGCAATGTCGTGCTAGACGACATCGCGACCGAAAACCTGATGCGGATCAACCGGTTCATGCACCGCGGACGGGAGTATCCTTTCGACTTGGAGGATGCGCACGAGGCCTTGCGACGGGTGAAGCCGACTCCTGATCGTATCCGGGGGCTGAAGGCAACCAACCAGGATATCTATGATACGCTGGTGCTGGGCACCACGATCACCAAGGCGATCGACGGCGATTCCAAAAGCTACTCGTTCCGCTTCATTGATTGGGACAATCCGGGCAACAACGCGCTTCACGTCACTGCGGAATTTTCCGTCGAGCGCAGCGGCAGCACGCAGACCAAGCGGTGTGATATCGTTGCCTTCGTCAATGGCATCCCGGTGCTGGTAATCGAGAACAAGCGTCCGACAGAAAGCCTGAAAAAGGCCGGCAGTC
This sequence comes from Novosphingobium sp. HR1a, assembly GCF_015594425.1. NCBI lineage: Bacteria > Pseudomonadati > Pseudomonadota > Alphaproteobacteria > Sphingomonadales > Sphingomonadaceae > Novosphingobium > Novosphingobium sp. HR1a. The sequence goes on along the minus strand of NZ_JABXWS010000102.1, from coordinate 181,533 downwards.
AGCTGATTGGGTATCAAAGCGAAGACAACATCCCGCAACTGTTCCACTTCGCGCAGATGCTTCTGACGATGAACCGCCTGGATGCGCGTTATGCCACGGTCGGAACACCGCAGAAGTTCTGGGGCACATGGCGGGACGAGGAGGACACCGACGAAACTATCGCTCCCTTCGCTAATCGACCGCTAACCGATGCAGAAAAGGATGCCGTGTTCTCAGGCGATTTTGCCGGCGCACGGCGCTATTTCGACACCATGGCCGCCGAAGGGCCGCGCACGGTTTCGGTGCAGGACCGGGCAATTTACGCTTTGTGTCGTCCCGAACGGATGCTTGATATGATCCGCCGCTTCACCGTCTTTGATGGTGGTGTACGCAAGGTTGCCCGGCACCAGCAGTTTTTTGGCATCCGCAAGGCGGTCGAGCGCGTCAAACAGTCCGGCATTGATGGCGTCCGCAAGGGAGGCGTGATCTGGCACACGCAAGGGTCCGGCAAATCGCTGACCATGGTGATGCTGGGTCGCGCGCTGGCGCTAGACAAGGTCATCGTGAACCCGCGTATTATCATCGTGACGGACCGCGATGACCTCGACAAGCAAATCAAAGGCACGTTCAAATCCTGCGAGATGGAGCCCGTGCGCGCGACGACCGGAGCCAACCTCCTGGAGCTGATCGAGCAAAAGAAGCCGCTGATCACGACTATCATCAACAAGTTCGATACCGCGCTGCGCGGTAATGTGCAGCCGGATGAGGACGCAAATATCTTCGTCCTGGTCGATGAGAGCCATCGCACCCAGACGGGCAAGCTAGGCGGGCACAGCCAGTTCGCTACCAAGATGCGCCGCCTGATCCCAAATGCCTGCTATCTTGGTTTCACCGGCACACCGCTGCTGAAGAAGGACAAGAACACCCTTTCGACCTTCGGCGGCCTGATCCACAAGTATGCCATCAATGAGGCGGTGGCCGACGAGGCCGTCGTGCCTCTGCTTTATGAAGGCCGAATGGTCGAGCAGCAGATTTCTGGCACCGTAATCGACAAGTGGTTCGAGAAGATCAGTGAAGGACTGACCGATCAGCAAAAGGCAGACCTGAAACGGAAATTCTCTCACATGGATGCGTTGTCCACGACCGGCCAAGCAATCCGGGCGAAAGCCTATGATATTTCGGAGCACTACCGTCAGCACTGGCAGGGCACCGGGTTCAAAGCGCAGTTGGTGGCGCCGTCGAAGGCCGCAGCAATCCGGTTCAAGGAGATGCTGGACGAGATCGACCATGTCACTAGTGAGATCATCATGTCGCCCCCCAACGATAATGAGGGCAACGAGGAGGTCGACAAGGAATCGAAAGACCTGGTCCGCAAGTTCTGGGACCAGCAGATGGTGCGCTATAAAACCGAGGAGGAATATAACCGGCAGATCATTGATACCTTCAAAGGGTCGGGTGATCCGGAAATCCTAATCGTGGTGTCGAAGCTGCTGACGGGCTTCGATGCGCCCCGCAATACGGTGCTGTATGTGTGCAAGCCATTGAAGGAGCACAACCTGCTTCAGGCGATCGCGCGTGTGAACCGGCTGTTTGAAGAGGACGGCGCTGAAAAACAGTTCGGTTTCATAATCGATTATGAAGGGTTGCTGGGCGAGCTGGACAGTGCCCTGACCACATACAGTGCCTTTGAAGGGTATGACGACGGGGACCTCGTTGGCACCGTGCATGATGTGCGAGAAGAGATACGCCGACTGCCGCAGCTCCACGATCAGCTGTGGGATTTGTTCAAATCTGTCCGCAACAAGAGGGACATGGAGGAATTTGAGCGTTTCCTGGCCGATGACGCGATCCGGCACGATTTCTATGCGCGTCTCAAAGACTATGGCCGGTGCCTGCATATCGCCATGTCCTCAGATAAATTCCTTGACGTGTTCGATGAGGCCAAGACCGACACGATGAAGCGCGACTGGAAACGGTTTTCGGAACTGCGGCGTTCGGTCCAGCTGCGATATCAGGAAATCGTCGACATCAAGGAATTTGAGCCCAAGATACAGAAGCTGCTTGACGATCATGTTGTGGCCTTGCCCGTCGAGACGATCATTGAAGTGGTGAACATCAATGACCCCGAGGCATTAAAGGCTGTAGTCGACGAAAATGGCGTGTCGGAAGGCTCGAAGGCAGACCGCATCGCCAGCGCCACTCGCCGCACGATCACCGAGAAAATGGAAGAAGATCCGGCATTTTACCGGCAGTTCTCCGACCTGCTGGAAGAGACAATACGCGCCTATCGAGAACGGAGGCTTTCGGAACGCGATTACCTAAACAGTGTGGTCGATCTGGCCAGCAAGGTGGCGCGTAAGGACCGTGGCCGCCAAGTGCCAGAGGCAGTGAAGGGGAATGATGACGGTCAGGCATTTTTCGGCCTGCTCGATGGCCGATTGTCCAGTGAGGACGGCTTGGAGATTGATCAGGACGCCGCAGCGCAAGTGGCGTTGGACATCATCGCTATCATCAAGGCCCATCACATAGTGGGGGTCTGGAGCAACGACGTCGCTCAGAACAACATGCGCAACGCCATCGATGACTATTTTTTCGACGTACTCCGCGACGCAAAAGGGATCGGGGTCCCGGTCGAAATGCTCGACGATCTTGAACAAAAAATCCTGGACCTCGCACGGGCTCGCTTCCCATGACTGATGTTGAACATTTCAGTATCGCTTATGGTGAGATGCACCTTGATTATGCGGTTGTGCGTCGGGGGCGCAAAACGCTGGAAATCGCGGTGGAGCCCGACACGTCAGTGGTTGTTGCAGCGCCTCTGGATTCCTCACCGGATGCGATTGCAGCGAAAGTGCGCAAAAGGGCGGCTTGGATTGTTCGCCAACAGCGCTTCTTCGCCCAATTCATGCCCCGGCTCCCGGCGCGGCAATATGTGGCTGGCGAAACTCATCGCTATCTTGGACGACAATATCGTTTGAAAGTGGTCCCGCACGTTCAGCAGATCGTGAAGATGACCCGTGGGTACATTGTCGTACAGACCCATCACCCGCTGAGCGCCGACGTGACCAAGGATCTTGTCGAAGCGTGGTACAGACAAAAGGCGCAAGCCAAATTCATCGAACGGATTGATGTGAACCTTACCCGGTTTCCTGATGGCGATGCACGCCGCCCTAAAGGGCTGATCGTGCGCCACATGAAGCAACGCTGGGGCTCCATGTCCCCCGGTGCGCGACTCATGCTGAACTGTCGGCTGATCGAAGCTCCGCTTGACGCTATCGATTACGTAATCACCCATGAGCTCTGCCATGTGACGGAGGCCAATCATGGTCGGGCGTTTTACGACCTTCTGGCAAAAGTCATGCCTGACTGGGAACGCCGCAAGCTAAGGCTTGAAAGATCTATGGCTTAGTCAGGGTGTGTCGCCGCCTAGCGATGGTCAGCAATTTAGCACACCGAACCGATGTCCGCTTTTGAGGCCGATGGTTGCGAGCCCAATGACCGGAATGGGGCTTCTACCGCCGTTCCTTATTCGTTAGTTCGAGGACTGCGAATGTCGGCTTTCTTGAGGCTATGATCTTGAAGCCGAAATTCCGGAAAGTCCCAGGCCCGGCCATTCCCGTGCGCCCTACTCTCAGCTGGCAACGATGATTGAGTGTTCAAGGCGTACGTCGTCGAGAAGTCGCTCGATGGCGGAACGTTGCCTATCTGTCCCGCTGGGCCTGACATCCCAATTGCAATGAGGATAGGTTCTTGCGTCGCGAACGATGATTTTGCCGAGAGCTCGCCGCCATGTTTGCGATGTGCCACCGCGTTCCCGAATGAGCCGGGCAATCAACAGCTGTTCGAGGTCCGATGCAGTCATTGCATCCACTTAACCGCCACCGACTGCAAGACAAGCGCACTATCAGGTAGCTCGGGCAAAAGGCGACGCCTCGCTGGGGCGCCGCCTCTCCAATGATTATCCGTTAAGCTTGTCTTTGATGCCCTTGGCAGGGGTAAAGCTCAGCTTGCGGGCGGCCTTGATCGTCATCGCTTCGCCGGTGGCCGGATTGCGGCCTTCGCGCTCAGGCGTGTCCTTGACCTTGAACTTGCCGAAGCCGTTCAGCGAAATCTCTTCGCCCTTGGCAGCCGCATCGGCGATCGCATCGAACACGGCGTCGACGACCTTGCGCGCATCTGCCTTGGTTAGGCCGGCATCGGTGGCGATCGCATCGGCCAGATCATTGTTGTTCATAGCAATTCCTTCTTCTTTCAATGGGCGGCGGCCATTAGAGCCGACGACCAGATCCGTCACGTCCGAACACTGCTCGCCCAAACATTATCGAGACGGCAGAACGCAAACTCAGCCAGCGTCTTTCGTGGTCGCTTTCGGCGCGCGTGCCATCCGCTTGGCCCTCGGCGCCTTGGTCGGATTCGCGGCCTGCGCGGGTTCAGAGGGTATTTGTCCCTCAGATGCAGGATCACCGTCACCCGGCGTCGCCTGTCCTTTGCCGAATAGCCCCAACTTGCCTCGCGGCTTGCGAACCGGTGTCGGTGCGGGTGCCGGCGCGCCCGCCGGAATTGCTTCGGCGATTGGAGTCGGCGCGACGTCAGCCGTTGCGTCCTTCTTCGCACGCTTCTTTCGTGGATCTGCCGCGACTACCGAGGCGGACGTCCGACTGCGCTTAGGCTTGCCTTTCACCTCGGGTGCGACTGGCTCGGCCGAAGCAACCTTGTCACCCTCCGCAGCGGCAGAAACTGGCGTATTATCTTTAGCTTTGACTGGCTTGGTAGCCGCCTTCCGCTTCGCCTTGCCTGCTGGTTCTGGGGATTTCGGGGCCCCTTTCCTGGCGATTGGCGGTTTGACCGCAGGGATCTCCGCAGCCGATGGCTTGCTCTCGGCAGCAGGCTCAGTGCTTGCCCCGGCCAGGGGCGCTGCAACGGGCTCCGCATTGCCTACGGCGCTGGCGGTTTTCGGGCGATTGCCGAGACCAATCTGCTCCGCAATGGCGCGGCGCTTGGCCGCGAAGTCCGGGGCGACCATGGGATAGTTCGCCGGCAGTTTGTACCGCTCGCGGTAGGTCTCCGGGGTCAATCCATTTGCAGCCAAGTGGCGCTTGAGCGTCTTGTAGCGCTTCCCGTCGATGAGGCTGATGAGATACTCAGGAGACGATATACTCTTTCGCACCGACACGGCTGGCGTGTGCACCTCAGGCTCCTCAGCTGGCGCTGAAGCAGCGGCATCCTGCGCCAACGCCTCCCTCGTTGTGCGGATGAGATCGGCGAGGTTCTCCGAAGCAACGGTATTATTGGTGAGGTATGCGCTCAGCAACTGCACCGTCAATGCCGTGACATCGGCGGGATTTTCAGGTTCGGCCATTACAGATGCTGCTCCAAAGACTGCCTATCAGGATCGACAATTTGCGACCGCATGCTTGTCATGCTCGGACTAACATCTTGCAAGTCAGAATGTGCCCAAGAATCCTGAATTTGGCGGACGGAACGTCTTGATGGGGGGATCCAAGGTCTGTCGCTCAATCCGAGGGCCTACGCAACCACCCTTCCCCGGTCGCCCGGCACCGGGTCATCGCAGAAATGCACCTGCGCTTTGCCCTTCCTCTTGGAACGGTACAGCGCGGCATCGGCACATTGCAGAAGCCTGTCGAGGTCGAGACCATGAACCGGCGCAAGTGAAATCCCGACGCTGGCGGAAATCTGCATCTCCGTATCGTCGATGTGGTAGCTGTCGGAGAGTTGGCGGATAATCCGGCGCGCAAGAAGCTCCGCCTGGTCCGCATGAAGAACGTCAGGCTGAAGCACGACAAATTCATCGCCGCCCAGTCGGCCGACGACATCATCACCTCTTACCGTAGCCGCCAATCGCCCGGCGACCTGGACCAGCAGCCTGTCTCCGATGGGATGGCCGAACTGGTCATTGACCGCCTTGAACCCGTCCAGATCGAGATAGTGAATGGCGATCTGGCGATCGACCCGGCACGATTGCGCCTGTCTCAGAAAGCATTCGCGCACCAGCAACCGATTGGCGAGGCCGGTGAGTGGATCGTATCGCGCCAGGTTTCCAAGGTCATGCTTGGTCGTCAGATGCTCGAGCGCCGATTGATAAAGATGTCGGACGGATTCGATGCTCATCGCGGCCACGACGAGAAGCAGAATGGCCTCAAGTATGAAGAACTGCCCGGTGACGGTAGAAGCACCGATCCGCGTCGCATGCACGAGCATTCCCAGCGAGACTGGAACAACTGTGATCGTCTGGCCAAGCAGACAGAGCCGGGGTCGGCCCGCATTGCGCGATACGATCCCGGCGCCAAAGGTGAAGATCAGGCTGACGGTGGCCAGATGGACGAGTGGATGAGGCGCTCCGAGCGCCACCAGATTGAGGCTCGCGATCAGGCCGGCACAGGCACATGTTGCCCACGTGTAGCGCTTCTCCCATCGTCGAAGCGCAGACACCTCCTGGGTCATTCCCCCTGCCCTGTGATACCCGCGAATGATCAGAAGGCGGATGGCGGTGACAATGCTGGAGCACACAACCAGCGCGAGGACTGCTCGGCTGTGCCAACTGACGAAGACCAGTATTCCAACGACCGCGTAGAGAATGCCAAATCCCAGTATGGGCGTTGCCATGGCAAAAAGAGGTGCCACGAGATCGCGATAGACGGCCTCCGGCAGCAACTGATCGGCCGCCCTTGCAAAAACGGTGGCTTGGGATCGCGCGCGGGGGGATGGGGTCCGTCTCTCCATCAGACGATCATACAGATCCAGAATTAACGATTTGACCAGAATGAGGCAGGCTGTGTGTATCGCTTGAGCAGCCGCATTACGCTCGGGCTCTCCAAGGTCTTTGAGGCCTTCCGTCTAAGCCTAATCGTCGTTTTCCTGCGGCTGATCGGAAGGAGTAGGCGGAACAACTGCGCCGCGCCGGTTCGGCATTTGCGTGGGTTTCGGGTTATCCGGGGTTTCGTCCTCCTGCGGAAGGCACCGTTCGACGAGGGACGCGGCGACGAGCAGCAGAAGAGCGAGCGCGGTACCGGCCAGCACGAGAATATACTGCCCAGCCCCGGCAGTGATGCCCACAGCGGCCGCCATCCACAAGCTTGCCGCCGTGGTCATATTGCGCACATCTCCGCCGCGCACAAAAATGAGCCCGCCGGCAATAAAGCCGATGGCCTGGGCGAGCCCCTGTATGACGCGAACAGGGTCGCCTTCTGGATGGTGTTCCACGAGTTCCAGCGCCGACAAGGTCAGCATTCCCGAGCTCAGCGCGACAAGTCCATGCGTGCGTAAGCCCGCATCGTGGCCCCGGCGCTCGCGTTCGAAGCCCAGAGCGAGGCCCAGAATCGTCGCAAGCCCAAGCCTCATGAGGGTGGTGGAGATGTCGTCCTCAAGCATTTTTCGTGCTCGGCCTGAAGGTGATGACGCGGTAGATGTAGTACAGCAGGACTGCCCCCATGATCCCGAGGCCCGCAGGCCCTAGGTACCGATCAACCGCTGAGAACTGCTTCCCCAGAAGGTATCCCGCTCCAGCCAGGAGACTGTTCCAGACCGCCGATCCCGATGTGGTCAGGACGATGAACCGGGCGAAGCGGGTGCCGAACATGCCAGCCGGGATCGAGATCAACGTACGTAGCCCCGGCACGACATGCGCGAGAGGAATAGCCCAGGAGCCATGGCGATCGAACCAGTCATCGATGCGATCTATTTCATCGGCTGACAACGTCAGCCAGCGGCCGTGGCGATCCGCGAGGGCCTTCAGTCTCCGCTCACCGTACTTGCCTGCCAACCACCACCAGAAGGCGGCGCCCGCAACCGTCCCAAGCGTGCCGGAAAGAATGACAAGCGCGAGGTTGAGACCGCCATCGGCCGCCGTATAGCCAGCGAGCGGCATGATGACCTCGGAGGGTATCGGGGGAAAGACATTCTCGAGCAGCATGAGCAGGGCTATGGCCCAGTACCCCAGCTTCTCGACAATGCCGGTGATCCATTCGGTCATTTGCGCTGCCCCCAGGGCCTGAACAACTTCACACGCGTCGCCGCTTGCCCGTCAGGCCCGCATGCGTCTCCTCTCAAACAGGCTTCGCGCCACCCCGTTCCCGAGGACATGGGCGCTCGTGCTCTTTCGAAGCCTTTTCGGCGTTCAGATCGTCCGTGCCGTTCACGCAAAGATGGTCATGCCGGAGACTTGGGTGTCGCAGCAAAACCCAACACCGATGAACATCGAGCAATCCCCCGCGTATCCGCCAATTCCCCACCCATTTTGCGCTGGTTATACTCCAAGTTATCCACACCCCTCCCCTGAATGTGCCTTGGCGCTCGCCGGCTCTGATTAGCGGTAAAGCGTAGCTGCGCTATTGATCGTCGCCCGGCAGTGCTTTCCGATTTTTGGGCGGCGAAAAGCCGCGAGCTTCTACAAGCTGGACACATCCCGCGCCGCGCGTTCATAGGCAGGCGATGACGACCTTGCTGACTTCCACCATCCTTGCCGTGATCGAGCGCGCGCCGCAGTGGGTTCGCCACGATCTCGAATCCAAGGATGACTCCCTTCGCGCCCGCGCCGAGGAGACACTCGCGGCGATGATCGCCGCAGCCCTTCAGGACGCGAAAGAAGCAACGCCGGGCGGCCCCTCCGCCTGAACCCTGGGCTCGCCTTGCGCGATCGGCGAGCCCAAATATCAGGAACAATTTCGGACGTCTGCCTTTGATCCTGGCGAAGGAGACAATCGCATGATTGGCAAGATTATCGGAGCGATCGCCGGAACCCAGGCGTCGAAGCACGTGCGAGGCCTCAATGGAACGGGCGGTGCACTTCTGGGTGCCGCAGCGCCGATCCTGCTACGTCGGCTCAGTCCGCTCACGCTGATCGCCGCGGCCGCAGGCGCGTACGCCGCCAAGAAACATGCCGACGGCCAGAAGGCGGAAAAGCTGCCGCGCGCACGGCCTAGCGGTATTGTCGAACCCACGCGGACCCAGGCCTGACGCAAGGCTCGGCGCTCTCTGAAGGGCGCCGGGGGCCTTATGGCTTGCTAAGCGCTCAGCCCAGCTTCTTCATCAGCCGTCCGGCCGCGCCATTTTCAGCAGCGAGGTTGCGATTGTAAGCAAGGGGCATGCGCGGGCTCTTCCAGCGCAGCGCGTCCATGATGCCTGCGAGATCCTCACCACTCGCGAAAAGGTCCTGATTGAGGCCAACCCGCGTGGAGTGCCCGCTGATGCGCTTCAGCCAGTGCTCAAGATCGTCGCGGGTCAGATCAGGCAAGGCCCCCTTCTCAAACGCTCGCCGGATGATCGCGCGCCAGATCGGCCCAATCGAGCCGGGGTGAAGCGCGGTATCGCCGATACTGTATTCCGTACGCGCCGCCACGGCAGGCTTGGGCAAGGCCTTGCGCCAATCATACGCCTCGCGCCCGGACAGCGTCGTCAGGTCTCGGCCGGGTACGCGGGCCCTCGCCTTGTAACGGCGCACGAAGACCCGCCGGAACAGTGCGCCCTCGCTGATCTCGGCCGCGTCCAACCACGCTTTCACCGCACGCACGGTGCGAGGGCTGAGGAAAGCGGTAGCCCCCTCCCCTTCGCTATCGCTCTTGCTGCGCGGGATCGCAAGCAGCCGCGCATCGGCGTCGATGGCCGGGAGGATGTGCCCGACTTCGACGGCGACCAGTTCGCTGGCCCTGAGCCCTGTGTCGTAGGCCAGACTGAGGAGGGCGCGATCGCGCAGACCCACGAGGTCCACATCCCAGCTTTCCAGCAGCGCACGAAGATTGAGACCCCTTGCCAGGTCGCGTTCGATGTCCGAGACAGGTCCCTTGAATCGCAGCGGCGCCGCCTGGCGCTGGGCCACCCCCTTCTCCTTGCGGATCGCCGCCAGCGTCAGCTTGACCAGCGGAGCCGTTGTGGGATCGATGAGGCCAAGCAGCTGGTGCAGCCGCGCGATCGACGCCTTGTAGCGCGCCAGCGAGGCCGGGCGGGCCCCCTGCCCGGCCCGGCCCTTGAGATAGTCCGCGACGTCCTCCGATCGTGCCGGCACGGTGATGCGGCGATGCTGGCGGCACCACAGATCGAAAGCGGACAGGTCTGAACGCAGCGCTGCGAGCGTATGTTTCGAAGCCGCCGCCTGGAACGCTTCGAGCAAACCCGCATCCACAACAACCTGCTCCGCCGTCCGGAGCGACGTGATCAGCGGCACCAAGGCGCCGCCCGCCCCTGTTCCATCATGGCGACCCGCCGCACCGAGAAGGCTGGCGTGCCCGGAAGACGCAGATGTTTCGGTATCTGAGACGGGGTTTGGCTGGTGCACGCTCATTCGTTTGCTTTCCACGCTTTTTCGCAATCCGCGCAAAACCGCCGGTTTTTCAACACACCGCTGGACTGCAGCCATCCTATCGACGCGACAATGGTTCTGCAATAACTGCAATTATCGCATGTGGATGATGATGCAATATAGCTCGATGTATATTTATCTCGTTTTCACTTAGCGTGTGGTATAAATTCCGCGATTCCTGCGGGCTTCCACGGCGCGGGGCCGGCGCATCGCATTCGTGGGATGCCCGGGCGCCAGCATCATCTGCGGCGCATGGTATCATTGGTCGGCCAAGCCCAGATCAGCTAACACTTTCGAGGAACTCATGCACTACCCTGCCCCGCTGTGGATACGCGACGGCATCGACCTAGGCTGGTTTCTGGCCGACGGCATGGGCTCTGTGCGTAGTGCCGTCAGTTATCGCTCCGGTGGATGGTGGTTTCTGCCGGTCTGGCTGCCCGATAACGTCAAGAACGACGTTGGGCCCTTCCCGACGAAGGCTTCCGCCGTGGCAGAAGCAGAGCGCTTGCCGCTTGCCTACAGCCGAACAAGCCCGAGCCTTTGAGTTTCCTTTACGCACAGGACCGCCGCCCAATCTCCGTCGTATCGGGCGTCGAGGTTCGCAAGTGGGCGGTGAGGTACGTGATCGCGTTCGCTTCATCGCCCTGCCGCTGCCTATAGCGATCACAACGACGCGGACAACGATTTTCGCAGTTCCTTTATTCCTTACCGGCCACAGGTCCCGCCCGCCGTTCACAAAGCAGCCGTAAATTCGCCTCAGCAAGGCTCCACGTCATTAAAACCACGATCGCTGCTTGGTGGGCAGGAAGATCATCCAGATCGCACTCGCCAAATTGTCTGCAACCCGGAAGTTCTATGCGCGGTCGATGACACCAAAACTCGCGGAGCATGCCGCCTGCTTCAACGCCCCGGCCCTCAGTTACCACCGCGAGAGAAGCCAGAGCCGCTATCGCGATCGAAGCGGATGAAGGTCCAGTAAATCCGTTTCGCCGTATGAAGTCGCGGATCCAGCAGCACTTGGGTGCTGCCGGAAAAGGCGCGGCACTTGCTCAGACCTCGATACAAGCGCTGAAAACGAGTTCGAATGACATCGCCAGTGAAATTGGCTGCAAATCCCATCACAAAAAGCCTCCCCGGAAACCGGGCTTACGCTGCGTAAACTGCCTTGAGATGACCCGTACCACCCTAATAGGCGCCACCTCGCTCCAGCGAGCCCAAAATTGATTATAGAGCTAATTCCCGCTTTGTTCCGGAACTCCGGCTGTCAGGCTTCGGGCGCACCAAACAACTCGTCGAGTAAGAGTTGGAACGCTGCCTCCACCTCCGATCGACCGGCGCTTAACTTTGGCGGCAACGTGATCGTCATTCCTTTTTTCCTCGATGCCTTGGTGTACGTGAGGATTTCCCCGCCATCGGCTGCACCAATGGTGAAGGTGGTATTCTCGATCACGGAAGGCTTTGGCGGCCTGGCAGCATTCCTGAACGCCGCAATCACCTCAGCTGGTGCCATAAGCGATACCCCCTCGTTGAGACGCAACGCTTGCAGGCCGGCGAGCCGGATGGCCTCGTCGCGTACCCGCTGTGCGACTTCTCCCCCTTCCTTGATGATCGAAGCGATGGCGCGCGGATGAGAGACTGTCACCGACTTCGGATCACCAAAGGCGGAAACAAAGACTTGATCCAGGTCGGCAAGCGCCGTGTAGCGGTAGATCGTGGCACGCGCCACGCCTAGGCGCTCAGCCATCGCTGCGGTATCGCTCTTGTAGTGAGAGCGAAGTGCCATCTGGTAGCTTCGTGCTCGCTCGAGATCAGAGACATCGGCGCGCGCTCTGTTCTCCAGATCGCTCAGCCGAAACGCCGCCTCGTCGTCGAGGGGCTGAACATCAATCAGGTATTTGAAGTCGGGATAGTTATTCGCTCGAAGCCAGCTGATGGCAAAGTGCCTGCGCGAACCTGCAACAATCTCGTATGGCGCTGCAGGATCCTCCGTGCGGCGAACGATTGCCGGCATCCGCTGCCGCCCTTCGGACCGGATCGACTGAATCAGTTCCTCGCAATCCTCGTAGGTAAGCTCGTCATAGCGTCGAGCATTCTGGTTCGACGGTTTGCAGAGCACGGGATCCACCCATTCGTACTGCTCATACTGCACGTCAGCACCGAGTTTGCTCAGCGCCTTGCCGCGACTGACCAGTACATCGCCTGTCGGAAGGGAAGGTGCATCGCCGTGGCCAAACGCCTCAACGACCTCCGAGGCAATAGAAGCCCCAAAACCCGGTTTGCGCGCCATAACGTCAATTCCCTTCACATGCCCCGGCAGAAATACAACGAACGAATCTCGCTCTTGCCGGCCATGGGGAGTTTATCGGATGAGATTCCATAAGCGCAAGGCCGCCCCCTGCCCTGTACCCAAATCCCTCCTGCGCCCCTAACAGTCGCACCGCGCAATTCGGTCCCGACGAAGCACCCGGCGTCGGCGTCGATGCTGTGAACCGGGTTGAACCATGTAATTCGTTCATGCCTCGCCCGCCCGGGCGATCGCCGCGGATGTGGAGACCTTCATTGTAATCTCCGGTAGCGGCCCACCCTCCAGCGTTACGCAGACAACATTCAAATGCGCTCAAGTGGTGACACTTGAGAGACGAGGGTGACCCTATCCTTCGCCCTGCCCTCTCGACGGAAGCAGCGGGCCGGCTCTCTTCCGCCTTTTATGCGCTCGTAGTTTCGCAGCACCTGCCGCCGGTCGATCACAGTTTGGCACCGCGAGACTTCTCGCAATCATAATCGCGAAGCCGACGCGTCAGCGATGAAGCACCTAAGTTATACGGGAAAGCTGCTCTGCCGGCTTACACTCCGTTCGCGCAGGAGCCCTGCCAGCAATGTCCAGAATATTTTCTCAGATGGTTGTGATTGCGGCCTACGGACAGGCGCACTTTGGTGCCCTTCTCCATTGGAGAATGACTTCCTCGTCTCCGCTTGGGCGCCACGAAACCACCGATAGCGACCGCGCGCATTCGCACACTCGCTTCCACCCTTGCGCCATAGCTGCTATTAACAGCACACATTCTCCATTGGAGAGAGCGCGGTAGAGCGCGCGCAAGACATTGCCACTTGACGCAGATCTCGCGGCTTTGCGTGCCGCGCGATCCTTGAGTGACCCGATAGGTCTTCCGTTCTCCAATGGAGAACGGCACGGGACATCCCGGAAATTCGTTGCTGCGAGCTTGGCGTGAGCTCCAGGCATCGGTTGCGGATCGTCATTCTCCATTGGAGAATGACTGTTGCTTCAGGTCCTAAGCCTCCAAGTTTAGACGCTGCGCCAATGACCTTGCCGTCAACTAACGTGAGCCCAGATGTCGGGCAGCAATGTCGATCGAAATTCGTGGGACAATCCGAACCGTGAATGCCCCCCTCCCCTTCTCCTCCGCTTGCACGGCAGACGCGCGGGGACGCGGCATTTCAACCATTCAACCCTTCCAGGCCGCAAAAGCAAACCCCGGCACAGTGGCCGGGGCAAGATGAGAGCGATTGAGGCGGCGAGCTTCAGTCGAGCCCATGTCTCGATGGCCAAAGTTTCTTGATGTTTTCCTCAAGCTCCCAGCCAAGCTGGTTGAGCTGATTGAGGCAGCGGGTTCTGACCGCGTGGTTCGTCGTTGAAGACGTCAGGTCGAAGACCGTCTTCAACTGGCTGGCGGCATTGTTGAACTCCGCAGAGCTCCGAAGCTCCTGCGAAAATACACTGCGTCCGAACACCGTATTGGTGATGTCTACAATCTGCCTTTGAGACTCGATGTTCGCCTCGCTCTTGGAAATCACCATTCCCACGAACCCATACTCCGGCTGGATATCGTGCTCACCCAGTGCGCCCATCGTCTCTTCAAGCATGCCCAAAAACGCAGTCGTTGAGGCGAAATCGACAATGCTGGGCGGAACCGGGATGAGCAGCGCGTTCGCAGCGTACATAACCGAGAGCGAAACCATGCCGAGCGCCGGCGGGGGATCCATCACGATGACATCGTAGTTGCCTGCCACCTTATGGATGTCGCGCGCAAGGGTCGTGAGCACGTTGAAGCCGTGGACACCGATGCGGGCAGCAACTTCATATTCCGCGTTATAGAGCTTGAGATTAGCCGGTATCAGATCAAGATTATGGAAGTGGGTTTTCCGAATGATCTGGGCGATGCCCCTCTCAGGCTTGCCCTGCAGCAGGGCGTAAATGCTGTCGAGTTCGTCGAGATCCTTGTCCGGAATATATCCGAACTGCATTGTCGCAGATGCCTGCGCATCAGCATCGATCAACAGCACGCGATAGCCATGTATCGCAAGATACTGCGCCATATGCACGGCAATTGTCGACTTGCCGACGCCGCCTTTGAAGTTCTGGCATGCTATGATTGCCGGCGGATCGGTCTCCTCGCGCCAAGGACGCGTGTCGAAGACTTGGCGCATCGTGTCGAGGTCCTTGAGCGTATAGCCCTTCCGGCGCCCGGTCATATTGCGCTCTTGATGTGGGAGACGACCCTCTGCCTCAGCGATCCGGATCGCCGATGCGGAACGACCGACAAGGCTGGCGGCCTGTGAAATTGTGAACGTCGGCCCGCTGCGGGGTGGGTTGTGCTGAATGTTGCGCTCCTGGAGCTTGCTCAGCACCATGCTCGCCATGTGATAATACCGGGTGATCAACTCTTTGGTTGTGCTGCCCAAATCAGGGGAAAGGGACGCCATGCTTGTCCTCTTGTGACTCTCGGATTATCGAGGCGCACGGCCTCGTTGTCGATTTTCTTTAGGTTCTATCGCGAATTTCGACAACGAAAATCTAGAACTGTCGTTCATTCCCAAGACATGGGCCATTTTCTCCGTTTCAAAGATACCGAAAACAGCGACCATTTGTCACTTTTCCGCTTCGGAAGTGGAAAATCCAGCAAGCTTCAGGTCAAACGTCATCGCTGATTACGGTACGGTTTCGTGGTCGGTGCCGGATGATTGGCGCAAACAAAATCTCTTCCGGTACTCAAACCTCGCGATGGGGGTCCACTCCTCAATCCCGCTTTCGAGAATACCGTAAACAGCGATCCATTGGCGGTTTCTGGTTAGCTTCATCGTCAAAACCGCAAATCGGGATGCTGCCGGCATTTGAGGAGAGTCAGGGGCTGTGGATAAAATTGTACCATCGCTGACGAAGGTATGAAGGAACGCTGGAAAAGGTACGAACATACGCTGGAAAAGGTACGATCGAGCGCTGTTTAAAGTATGCGATCTAACCTACTACCGAATCCTACTCCCTTTGGGAGATACCTTCCTCCGGTTAGACGCGATCGGGGTTTCCAAAAAAAAAAGCTTAATGGAATTTTCGCAGCGTACCTTTATCAGCGACCCATTGGCACTTTCGGAGGTATCCCGGCTAAAAAACCGCCAACAGCTTGCGTTTAACCGGCATTTCGGCAAAATCGGGGCATCGATCGGTGATTCCCAAGGGTGATTCTGTGGCAAGGCGCAAAACAGGCGAGAGCGATGCTCAGATCATGCTTCCACTGGGAGCACAGTTTGTCGAGGCCTTGAAGCACAGTCCAGTTGCCGATGTGAGGGCACTGGCCGACACGCCAGACGCAAAGCGGATTTTCGACGCCGTCCATTATGTGATGGAAGAAGAATCGCTTCCAAACTTCATGCACTCGGCACTTTGCGCCATGTCCCTTCCAGTGAAGGCGCCCAAGGACCAGAGTGCGCCGGTTATCAGGCGTGACGGGAACATCTCGCTTATCATTCAGCCTATGGAGCGGCAGGAGCCCATAGGACCGAATGGTGAATTCGTAGCGGTGAACAGAGGGGTACCGTATGGTCGCCATGCGCGGCTGATCATGATCTATATCATGACCGAAGCAGTGCGCACGCGAACCCGGGAAATCTATCTGGGGAGCTCCTTTTCAAGCTGGCTGCGGCGCATGGGGATCACGAACACTTCCTCTGGCGGCAAACGTGGCACACGCACCAGCGTTCAGGATCAAATCGATCGAATCCTCAATTGCCAATGGACAATCCGCTGGGACGAAAGCGCTCCACCCGCCGGCAAAGGGAAGAAGGGGGAGAAGGTTCCGAGCGAGCAGATGCGTGCGTTTGCAGTCAATGACATGCGGATCGTCAATCGGTACGCGGGTCTCAGAACGGGGGAGGGGACCTTTGTCTCGCACTTTGTCTTGTCAGAAGAGTTCTATGGAGAGCTGCTGAAGCATTCGGTTCCTTTCAATGAACGGGCGATCGTCGCACTGAAGGACAGTGCCACGAAGCTCGATCTCTACACCTGGCTCGCATATCGGCTTCCACGCATACCTCAGGGGACAGAGGTGCGCCTCAACTGGGCTGACCTTGCCAAGCATTTGGGGAATCAATCGAGCACGATGACGAAATTCCGTCAGTCCGTGCGTGCTGCCTGGGACGAGGTCTCTGGTGTCTACCAGCAGGCGCGTCACTCGGTCGATATGAGCGATCTCATCATCCGCCTGCGTTACGCTGAGAAGCCGACTAAGGGTATGCTGCTTATCCAGGGGGAGAAGAGGGGCGCCAGGAAGCTGGCGCAGGCAGCGCCTGAGGACGCAGGCCTGCTGAGGTTGCACAGTTCCGATAAGCCCAAGCCGGTTATGTCCGGCCCAGCTATACGCTTTCCCAAAAGTGGTGCACTGGAATTCGCAGAGCCCGAGCTGTATCGCATCGGAAGGGACTTTGGATCAAACAACTCCGTGACGGTCATGGCCGATGCTTTCAGGAAACTTCTCGGAAACGAGATTGACAGTCTGGAGGGCGACCAGCTCAAGGACCGCTGGAAGCGATATGTAGAAAAATGGCCGAAGCCTGCCTGATTTCAAGCAGGT
The DNA here is from genome assembly GCF_015594425.1 of Novosphingobium sp. HR1a. Lineage (NCBI taxonomy): Bacteria > Pseudomonadati > Pseudomonadota > Alphaproteobacteria > Sphingomonadales > Sphingomonadaceae > Novosphingobium > Novosphingobium sp. HR1a. The sequence goes on along the minus strand of NZ_JABXWS010000102.1, from coordinate 164,379 downwards.
TAGCGCCGTTCTCCATTGGAGAATCTGCTATCGGCATCACTGCGTCAACAACGCATCAACGGGCATACCATACCTTAAACAGCGACGCATAGCTCAGCTGTTTCAGCACTCCAGCTTCGAGCTATCTCTTGTACGCCATCGTTCAGATGATTGGCCTAATCGCTGATTGAAGTACGCCCGCACTACCGTCGTGCATCCGTGCGTACCTTAAGCAGCGACCCCCAATGCGCGACAGAACCGGTCGTCTTGGGGTCAATGTGCAACTGCCCGATGAGCGTCACCCCAGAGGCTTGCATATGAGTAGGTATGCGGACAACCACGGCAAGCTACCCATGGCATCTCCGGATGCCGGGCCGGATTCGTTGACTGAACCGCTCACAGACCGTTTACGTTTAGCTTGTCCTATTCTTGAGGATAGCACCGCCAGGCTTGTTCGGTCGCGATCTGCTTTTGAGCGAGTGATCAGGGCGAGCGCCTCCACGTGCGCTTTTCAGCGCGGCGGGATCAGGGGGCTTTTCGAAGCTGACGGGTAAGGTTTCGGGCTTTGGGCGGCACGGCCGCGGTGGCTATGTGGGGGCAGTCGGAAGGCTGGTAGCGATGTCTTTGAACACGGTTTCATCGGGGCAGGCGTAGCGTTGCGAACTCGGCGGTGGCGAGCGCGGTGGCCTTGGGGATGGCCTGCTGGATGGGCGACAGCACCCAGTAGGCGGCAGTATGCAGGATCAGCCGCATCTCGTTGGCGTTGGCCGAGCGGCACGAAGTGCGATCGCTGGCGAGCTGGGCCTTGTGCCGCTTGATCAGATTCTCGGCCTGGTCCCGGGCGCAGTAGAGCGTGTCGTAGATGTGCTCGGCCGAGCTCTTGGTCAGCGAAGTAACGACGTAGCGGATGTCCATCCTGAGCGTGCTTGCCTCGATCGGGACGGCGACGCGGCGCTGACATTTCCAGCTCTTCGCACCCTAACGGGTCCCGGCATAATTGCGCAAAACCACCCGGCCTTCCTGGGCGCGCTTGACCGCGCAGGCGTCGGCGCTCACGACGATGACCGGATCAGCGCGCAGCGCAGCGTTGGTGGGCAGAACAAACACATAGTCGACGCCGGCCGCCTCGCAGAGGCCATGACCTCGGGGCGGCCATAGTGGCCGTCTCGCCCCATGGTCACGCCCGGCCCAAGCCGATGCCCAGCACGAAGCCGTCAGCATGGCCGCCAGTTTGCTGGCGGCCTCCGCCACCACCGCAGAAGGTGCATAGATGCGCTTCACGGGGGCCCAGATCCGACCGTTGTTGTGGAAGCGGGTTCGCACCATCGCGTCGATCTGGTCATGCCTCTTTTCGCGAGATTAGCGTCCTTTCTCCACCTCTAGGCTTTGCAGAGCCTTCCGGTCTTCGTGCGAAACGAATTCGCAGGCCAGCAAGGTTTTACGATGAAGGGCGCCGCTTTCCCGTGCCACGATCGAGATAATCCCGAGGTCTTTCATGGCCTGCCGGTCATCGGGCAATTCACGGGAAAATCCGCGTTTCGATGCGCCCAGCAGGTGGTTGTTTTCCCGGACCAGATGATAGCGCTGCGCTGCCTGTTCAGCGACTTCGCCGTCCAGCAGCACACCGATGGAGGTGCCAGCGAACACAGCGGCCCGGGCTGTGAGGCCTTCGCGCTCGATGGGCGTGGGCAGGGCATAGATCGCACCCAATACTGACGTGTCGGGCCGACCGAGCTTTTCGGCTTCCTCATAAAGCTGCGTAGCAAGCCCGAAGCTGTAGGCGGGTTCGCATAGGGCGGCGCCGAAGAAGTCCGGCTGTGCCGCCGGACCGGCTGCAAGGCTGCTGTTCGGAACGAGCATCGCCGTGATTGATGCCGCAGCCAGGATGCGAATTTTTTGGCAGTTCAACATGGTATCCTAATTCGAAATGACTTCCTGGTCGCGGGTCAGGTGCGGCGCGAGAGTTCCCGTGCGGCCTGGCCCAAGACGATCACGCCGGTTGATCCGATGATGGCGGCTGCGGCACGCGTGATGCGTTGCAGCGCCGATGGCCGGGCGATCACGCTGCGGGCGCGATGCGCCAGGATTGCGTAAGGCGCCAGCGTGACCACCAGCGTCAATGCCGTGACGCATGCCAGCGCAGCCCATTGCGCCAGTCCGACCGACCGCGCCGAGATCCAGAACCGTGGGCAAAAGGGCAAGGTAGAACACGATGGTCTTGGGGTTGCCCAGCGTCAGCGAATATCCGCTGAGAAACGAGCCAAGGCCGCTCGGGCTTTCCTTTGCGCGCGCCTGAACGATACCGCCCGTACTGGTCCACATTTTCCAGGCGATGTAGGCAAGATAGCAGCCGCCCAGAACCTTGATGACCAGGAAGGCGCCCGAGAAGGCCTTGGCGATACCGGCAAGTCCGGCGACCGCGACGGTAAGGTAGGTCAGATCGCCCAGAATGATCCCGCCAAGCAGGAACAGGGCCGCCTTCAGCCCATTGCCCATAGACTGGCCCACGACCGCCGCGACCCCTGGGCCCGGAATTGCGGCGGCAATGCCCAGCGCTGCCGAATAGGTGATGAGGGACGCGATCATGGCTGTCTTTCGGAAATACTAGTGGCGGCGATGCGGGCATAGCCGCGCTGTCACTAGGCGCAGGCTGCGCGCGCCGCCAGAGCAATGGCGGCATTGCAGTGCAGCTTTGCGGTGTCGAACATTGGAAAGTCGGGCATGTGGTGCTGGTCGATCAGCAGGAACAAATCCGTGCATATGCACACTGCCTTCACGCCGCTAAAACCCCGCTACCCTATCCACGCTACGCAGTCCTTCGAGCACGATGCCGAACTTGTAGCCTGCAGAGAAAAACCGCCTCGTCTGCCGGCCGGCGCCGTTCACCGCCGCTTCGGCAGAGACCTTGGTTGGCAATTTTCGCAACAAGCGATTGGGCTTCATATGCGTTCCTTTGTCACTACGAGGAAGTCCAAACCCTCCTGAAATCTCAACTCCTGATCTGTGCCAAGGCCGCTGACGGCGGATAGCCTCATCGCGTTGATTATGCTCTGCCCTCGAAATCTCGGCGCCACTTGTCGCATTGCAGTGCAAGCTGCTCTTCCACGGATGGCCAGTCAAAAGTAAACGCGCGAGCGGCCGCCCGCGTCGGGTCCGCGTAATCTTCGGCGGTCAGGGGCGCTGTGCCTTGAACCACCACACACGTCATATCGGGGTACCCACGTGGTGAGGTGAAGGCGCGCAGGACCAGCAGCGGCCTGGACAGATCGTCAGGTCTCAGCCGATAAATCGGATGCTCGGGCTCGGGACAACGTTCGCGCACAACGAGGGCCAGGTTTGCCAGATCGATGCTCGCTCGGCGACGAATGACATCCATCAATACCGGATAGATGGCCCGGGCCATTGTCTCGTCATCACGCGTGATGTGAAGGTCAGCCAAAATGGCGGATTGGGTGTGAGGACGCAATTTTCACAGCTCCCTGCATCGGCATTGTAAGTACGTAGGCCAAAAGATCCTCTGCAACCCTCAGCCGCGGATCATGTCCGGAACAGTGCCAGCAAGAACTCCGGCTGCTGATTGGTGATGGCGAGCGTTTGCGCCGCGAGTTGCTGGCGCAATCGGAGCGCGGCAATTTGAGCCGACTGAACCGACATGTCCGCATCCACCAGGTTGCCGAGCGCCTCGGTGGCGATGTCAATGCCGATGGTCTGGGTATGTTGGCGCACCTCAAGGGACCCCGAGTGGGCTCCAAAATAGCGCAATGCGGAACCTACGGTGCCACTGGCGCTTGCGACTTTCTGCGCCAAGCCGTCAGGGTCTTCCCAATCGATAGGATCGAGGCCGAGTGATCTGAGGCTGAGATCGCGCGATACAATGCGTTCGGTGCCGCCTCGCGTATCGGTTGCAAAGTCGTATCGCACATTCCCTCGTCCGGTGGTTTGTGTGCCCGCGGCGATCTTGACGACATCGCCGGTCGATGCGGGCGAAGAACCGTAGGATCGCATCGAAATCGCACCCACCGCCCAGGCGCTCGAGGCGTCATGCCCGCTATTGTTGACCGTGACCGTTAGCGGGCCGCGCGCGGGGTCATAGTCGAAGCTCAGGACACTGAGGCCGCTGCGAGCCGCACCTTCGCCGACTTGCGCACCTTGCGCTTCCGCCGGCTGACCCGTGGCGGCAAGCCGGATCCCGCCCTGCCATATTTCCGTGGTGTCCGCTCGTTCGTAGGCGTCGAACGCGATGTCGATGTGTGCTGCCACTGGGCCGGGATCGAGTGCAAACTCGGCGACGACCCCTTCGGGCAATGCCCGTTCGCCAAACGGATCGTCCCTGGCCGCAGCCACCTGTTCCGGGTCCGCCGAGGCGAGGGGAGGATCGAATGCTGCAGACGTCTCATACGCAATTGCGCTTTTCCAGCGCTCTACAGGCTCGGGGATCGCAAGGTCAGGATCCTGGAGCTGCAGCCCTTCGATCGCGAGGCCGGCGTTACCGGCAGGCACACGGATTTCAATGTCCTGGCCATTCGCGGGATCATAATCGAAGCTGAGAATGAATGGCCCGGCCTCGGGCGTTCCGGGGGCGACCGCCTCGCTGCTGCGGACATAGTCCGCTCCCGATGCGGCGACACGCACCCCGTTTTGCCAGATTTCAACTACACCGGCACCGCTCGAACCTTCAAAGCTGGCGGAACCTGTGTCGACCAGAAGGTTTATCCGGCCTGAAGTGACGCCGGCGTCCACCTGAAACGTGCGGGCAGCGTTGGTGGTGATCGGCAGATATGAGGGATCTTCCGGCGCCAGCGGGCTAATGAGTTCCTCGAACCCGCTGGGCGTAAGGTCTGAAGTCGGCAATGTGAAACGCCGCGTTCCGCTTACCAGCGTTTCATCGCTGCCGGGGGGCATAGCGCTCGCCGCACCGCCGGCGACCAGGTCGGAGAGCATGTGCGCCGGGTTTACTGTCGAATCCGGAAGGCTGTAGGTCGTACGTGTTGTGGTCTGGGTGACTGCTTTTCCCTTGAGCGCTCGCAAGCTCGTCCTTTGCGCGCTGCAGCTGTTTGCGCGCATTCTCCCGAAAGTCGATCATGGCCTTCTCCTTGGGGCATTGCGGGGCGGGGCAGTGGGCAGCGAGGAGTGCGAGGATCGGTTCAGCCGCGCGCTTCCTGGACGATGCGCAGGCCCTCAAGGCGCAACAGCAGGGCGCTCGCGCGCTCGCGGGGCAGCAACTCGGGCATCAGGGCAGGCCAGGTGTCCAGCGCCTTGACTACGATATTCCGTACCTCGCGCGTCATCCATCGCGGATCGAGATCCAGGAACCTGGCGACCCGTTCGAAGCGGTGCAGGTTGACGGTCTCGAAGCTGCGGGTGCCGATGAATTGCAGCGCCATCGTGTCGCCCGGCATGAACAGAACCGTGGGCACGATGTCGTAAGCCGGTGAAAGGCGGATCTGCCCGGGCGCCGGAAAACGGAAAGACCAGTTTTTGAGGTGGTTGTCGCCATTGCCCAGAAGCACGTCGGCGACAATGCGCCGTACCGCCTCCAGGATGTCGCTGCGGTTGTCGGTGCTGAAGCGCCGTACGGCGTTGATCACCGTCTCGCTCGTACCCATGGTATACTTGCGCTCTCCCGCAGCGCCCAGGATCTGCGCGGTGTCCTCGATGTGGATGCGGTTGCCGTCGCTCGAGCGGTCGAAGCGCTCGACGACCAGGATCTGGTCGCCGTGCTCCAGCATCTCCTCGGGTATCCCCTCGACGACGTCGCGCGAGACCAGCCGGCAATCGGCGGTGTTCACGCCCAGTGAGCGCGCAAGCAGCATGCCAGCATGCTCCGCCTCGGGCAGGCCGGCGTACCGCTCGCTCGCGACTTTGATGATGCACCGCCCGCTTTCTCCGCGCCCGGGCACCGTCAGGCGTTCGTCATGAAGGTTGGCGGTGAACTTGAGCTGCACGCCCGCCAGCGAGAACTTGACGAGCCCGCTGGGCAGGGGCGCCTGAAATCCGCGTGTGTCGACCATTTCGGCCGGCCCGGCCGAGGCGGGAAATTCCGTCTCGGGCGTCACCAGGACGGCGCCGGGCAGGTCGGCGCCCAGCCTGGTGAGCACATCGAACTGGTCATGATCCCCGGGGCCCATCTCACCCAGCACCATCTCGTGCAGCGCCCCTTCAGGGAGCAGGCCGGAGAACCACGGCGGCAGGAAACCGTTGATCGCCACCTTTTGGGTGCGCGCTGCAAGCCTGTCGCGCGTGCCCTCGGCCGAAGAAGGATCGAACCAGCCCAGGCTCAGGACAGGTCGCTGTTCGTCCTGAAGGTAGGTCTCGGCAACGACGAACGAGACACCCCCGTCGCCATCGCGGGTAAGGGTCCCGACCCGCGTCGGGCCGCGCGACGCATCGAGCAGATGCACGCCCATGACGGCAGGTATCTTGGCCATCAGTCAGTGCCGTCCTTCGCCGGTTCGTCACCCGGCTCGCCATCCGACTCATTGCCGTGTTCGCTCCCAAGGTCGATGAACAGGTCGTCGAAGGCGGTGGTCACGGGCCTTGCGCGGTGGCCCGTGCCCGCGGTGCCTGCGACCGTCTCCAGCACCTTGTCCACCTGATCGCGCGGCACCAGAACCGGGACGACGCTCAGCGCATCACAGGCTTCGGCCAGCAACGTCAGCCGGTCACGGCCCCACCGCGATCCAAGCAGATCGCGCTCCAGTTCCGAGATCCGGGCGGGATCCCTGCCCAGTCGCCGCGCAAGGGCTGGCTGGGTCAGCGAGCGGGCTTTGCGCCACTTGCGCAATTGCTGGCCCAGCATGGGGAATGGCTGATAAATCATGCGGAATGCCGCTATTCCTGTCGATTGAATGCGTAATACCGCTAGTTCAGTTTCGAAGACATGACAAGCGAAAAGCCGCATTGATCGAGTATTTTATGCGGAATACCGCTATTTTTAACAGGGTGAGAGGGATGCGCGCCCGCACATGTCTGCGCGCGATCTCTCGAAAATCGATCATGCGCCGCACGCCGGGAGCGTTGCGTTGCGCGGGCCAGCGCCTGGTCGGGCACACGCCTCTCAGAACAATAGATCGACGGCCCTCACAATCTCCTCATTGCGCAGCGTAAGCGCGGATGAGCCTATCGAAATCTCGACCTCGCATGCCGCGGGGTCCTGCGATTGTCGCAGGTTGCCGAACAGCCAGATGCCCGTCTCTCGCGCCACGCGGTCGCGCGATGCCAGCCAGCACTCCGGCTCGCCATCAAGCTTGAGATGGAACATGTTCGTGTGGGGCACAGAGGGCGTGATGCTCGCGCCTGTCCCCGACGCCTCGAAAGGCTGGGCGGGATGAACGGGGCCATTTCGGCGAGATGGCGGCAGGTCAGTCGTGGCCGGGTGCGTTCGGCTGCCAGGGCGTCGTCTTCAAGCATGGCTGCCCTCTTGCCGCGCGAGCAGCGCCGCAGCAAGGCCGTAGCGCCTGCGCGCGTGGGGGGCTCTCCTGCGCGTTCGGCTCCCGCATTCCGGTGCCGGTCGCGTCGGGCGGGTGCCGGCACAACCCCTCTGGCAACGCGCGCCCGACCTGTTACGCTGCCGCGGATCGAAGCTTAAGGGGGGTAAATGGTGCGCAAACGTCTGGGTCTTGTGGCCGCGAGCGCAGCAGGGGTCTTGGCCTTCATCGTGCCGGTGCAGGCGCAAGACCTCGCCCAGATCCGCATCGAGGACGTAGCGCGCTTCTACCGGGTTTATGACGAGGCCCGCGGCGCTCCTTCGGCCCGGGTGCTCCAGCAAGATTACATCGAGGCCGGCAGTGACGGGGTTCGTCAGTTTGTACCGAACCGGATCATCTCCGGGTCCTCGCTGGCGAAGGTCATTCAGCAGAACCGTGCCGTCTACGACGAGGCTCGAACATGTATGACCGTGCTGCCACAGGTGTCCGGCAAGCTCCAGACGGCGTTTCGCACGCTCGCCCGTCTCGATCCGCAAGCCACCTTCCCGCCCGTCACGATCCTTGTCGGGGGGAACAACAGTGGAGGGACGACCGGAAAGTCAGGTGTGCTTATCGGGCTTGAGGTCGCATGTAGGGCATCGTGGTTGCAGCCCGATCCCTCGGACCGCCTGTTCCACCTGATCGCGCACGAATACGGGCACATCGAGCAGGACCCAGCGCTCGATGATGAGAATGCGCCGACCACTGTCCTGCGCCAATCGCTCATCGAAGGAACTGCCGAGCTCGTCGCCGAGCTGATCTCGGGTCAGGTGAGCAATGTACACCTGCAGTCGTGGACGCAGGGGCACGTCGATGAGATCGATGCGAGGTTCCTGGCCGATGCCGACAGCTCAGACCTGTCTGGCTGGCTTTACAATGGCGTGGGCACCCCCGATCAGCCCGGCGATCTAGGGTACTGGGTGGGCTATCGGATCGCCAGGGCTTTCTATGACAAGGCCGGCGACAAACGTGCAGCGCTTCGCACGCTGCTGGACCTGAAGAATCCCAAAGACATTCTCGCCGGGAGCGGTTGGGGAACGGGGCCGCATGGCTGACGTTCCGGGCCCGGGTGGACCCACTGCAAACGCCCCGGAGCAGGGGAAATGACCGAGGGGAACGATAGCGGCGAGGCTCATCCGCAAGATCGACGAGAGTCATTTGACGCCGTTTCGCTTTCAGGGCTGGACTGGAAGACGGCTCACGGCATCGTTCGGGTGGTGCTATGACTTCGAGGCGGCCAAGCCCATGGAAGCGCCGTCGATCCCGGACTGGCTGCCGCCGTTTCGCGACCGTGCAGCGCATTTTGCCGGCCTTGCTCCCCTACTGCTGATCCAGGCCTTGTTGATCCGGTACGATCCCGGTGCCGGCATCGGCTGGCACAGGGATCGCCCGGTCTACGAGCACATCATCGGCATATCGCTCGGAGAGCCCGCGACCATGCGCTTCCGGCAACGGCGCGGCGCAGGCTTCGCGCGGGCCTCAAGGCCTCTGGAACCACGTGCAGGATATCACATGAGCGGGGGTGCTCGATACGACTGGGAGCACAGTATCGCCGAGATGGAAATGCCGCGGTGGTCCATCACCTTTCGCAGCATGGCCAATGCATATGCGAGGTAATATTATAATCCTTCCGCTGAGATTTCAGGACGAGATCAAAGTATGTAATTGGTTACATCGACAATTCATGGCGAAGTAATTCAATTACCGGTTGAATGTCGTGATTTTGTCGCGAATCACTGGTAGAGGCTTCGGCTCGAAGCGCCAAAGGCGTTCGCAAGGAGAGATGATCGTGTTCGACCAGATAGACGCTGCCTACTTTCGGCAGCGCGCGCTTGAAGAGCGCGAAAGGGCTGGCAGTGCCAGGGGCAGCCTCGCGGAACGTTTCAGGCGCCGCGCTGCGGCCTTTGAAGCAAAGGCGCGCGCTCTGGCCTGATTGCCCACGTCTCATTGCATCCGCTGCTCATTCTTGTCTCCTGTCCCTTGCTTCGGCGAAATCCTGGTCTTCCGGTGTCGCGATTGTCGCCGCCGAGCAGATCACCGCAGGAGGTGGGCCAAGCCCGGTCAACGTCGACAATTCTCGTTGCAGATGGCGATTTATGAGGACGCTCTGCAATGCAGGGCATGCGACACAGGTCATGCACCCGTCACGATGGCACTCAAGGCATTCACACCGTAGAGATGCGCGTCGACTTATCGGGAACAAGCTTATGTGCAACCGGGCGCGCATGAAAGGCGATATCGAGACGATCTGGGGATCGCTCGCCGAACTCTGTGATAGCGCCAGAGGACCTTGATGCAGCGATCCGCGCGACTTTCCCGAGCGGGCAAGTTCGCGGTCTTGGCGTTGTCTTTCGACGGGTCGATCATGAGTTGCTCGAGGCGTTGGGGTTTCTCGACGCGGCCGAACAATTCGTTGAGGCGAGAGGCCGCAGTTCGGTAATGGCAATGCGGGTAGCTGGAATGACGTCCGCGCCGGTATACTCCCGAAGTCGTGGAAAGCGCGCTGGAACTGCGGGGCCTTCTCCGGCAATAGAGCCGCGATAATTGCCTTCCACGGTCTCGTGAACGGCACTCCAAAAACGAGTTGACGGCCAAGATATGAGCAGAAGCGAACGCGGCAGTGAAATGGAAGCGCCAGTTGTCGAGGCAAGCCGCGGGTCTGTCGCCAAGTTCATAGCCTATGCCAAGCGTCGCGGCACGATCACCGTCGACGAGCTGAACGTTGCCCTGCCGCAGGATCAGATGACCGCAGACCAGATCGAGGACGTCATGGCGGCGATGTCGGAGATGGGTATCAGGATCGTCGAGAACGAAGATGACCCGGATTCCGACGATACGCCCGCCGGGGGCGCCTTATCGCGTGAGGATGAGAGCGACGACGATCAGGCGCCCGGTAACGATGTGGGCGACGATGCAGCCGATGATGATGTAGGGGGCGTCGACGACGGGGCAGTTTTCGAAAGCCGCGGGCCGAAGCCGAAAAAAGCGGAGAGCCTGGGCAGCACGGATGATCCCGTGCGCATGTACCTGCGCGAAATGGGCGCGGCGGAGATGCTCACCCGTGAGGGTGAGGCCGCTATTGCCAAGCGGATCGAAGCGGGCCGCGACATGATGATCCAGGGCTTGTGCGAAAGTCCGCTGACGTTCCATGCCATCATCCACTGGTCCGAGGCGCTCAATGCCGGAGACATGCAGCTTCGCGAGATCCTCGATCTAGACGCAATGCTTGCGAAGGAACCGCAACCCGAGACATTCGGGGAGGACGCCGAGGCTGACGACGGCGGCGAGATCAGCGAGAAGACCGCAGGCCCATCGTTCAGCGATGAAGCGGAGCCGGAAGAGCAAAGCGCCGGTCAACTGGACGAGGACGGCAATCCGGTCGCGGCCGTGCGAACCGAAGAGGCGGACGCGGACGAGGGCAGTATCAGCCTTGCCCAGATGGAAGCTGCGCTGATGCCTGAGGCACTGGAGAAATTCGGGCTTATCGCCGAGCTTTTTCACAGCTTCGAGCGGGTTCAGGCGGACCGCACGGAAGCGGCGGGGTTGGGTATAGCCTTCCCTCATGCGCGCGAGGAACAGTATCTGCAGCTGCGCGCGGAACTGACCGCCGAGGTGGAGTCGGTCAAATTCCATGCCGCCAAGATCGAACAGCTGATCGACAACCTCTACGTGTCCAACCGCCGTCTCACGGCGCTGGGCGGCCAGATGCTGCGGCTGGTCGAGCGGCACAAGGTGAAGCGCGCCGATTTCCTCGAAGCCTACGTCGGCCGTGAACTGGATGACACCTGGGTGGCCGAGATGGCAGGCAGGGACAAGAAATGGGCCGCGTTCGCCGCCGCCGAAGCCGAGCCCGCCGAGCGTATCCGTAACGAGGTCACGGAAATCGCGGCGACCATCGGCATGGCGCTTCCCGAGTTTCGCCGCATCGTCAACATGGTCCAGAAGGGCGAGCGCGAGGCGCGTATCGCCAAGAAGGAGATGGTCGAGGCGAACCTGCGCCTGGTGATCTCGATCGCCAAGAAGTACCTTAACCGGGGGCTGCAGTTCCTCGACCTGATCCAGGAGGGTAATATCGGGTTGATGAAGGCCGTCGACAAGTTCGAGTACCGGCGCGGCTACAAGTTCTCGACTTATGCGACCTGGTGGATCAGGCAGGCCATCACCCGTTCGATCGCGGACCAGGCCCGCACGATCCGCATCCCGGTTCACATGATCGAGACGATCAACAAGCTGGTCCGGGCAAACCGGCGCTTCCTGCACGAGCATGGCCGCGAGCCCACGCCCGAGGAAATGGCCGAACAGCTCTCGATGCCGCTCGACAAGGTCAAGCGCGTGCTCAAGATCGCGAAGGAACCGGTGTCGCTCGAAACGCCTGTGGGCGACGAGGAAGACAGCCACCTTGGCGATTTCATCAGGGACGAGAACGCAGTCATCCCGGTGGACGCGGCAATCCAGGCGAACCTCAAGGAAATGATCACGCGAACGCTGGCATCGCTGACCCCGCGCGAGGAGCGCGTGCTGCGCATGCGCTTCGGCATCGGCATGAACACCGATCACACGCTGGAGGAAGTCGGTCAGCAGTTCTCGGTGACCCGCGAGCGCATCCGCCAGATCGAAGCCAAGGCGCTGCGCAAGCTCAAGCACCCCAGCAGGTCGCGCGCGATGCGAGCATTCCTGGACTGATAGGCGTTGCCCGTTTGGCGAACGTGTGTCCTCTTACCCGAGCACCGGATGCGTCAGAATTCACCTGTCCTGTTCGATGAAGGAAAATGGTGAGCGGACTGTCCGACAGGCGTTACAGGCAGCCTTATGATGCCGCTGCGCTGTCGGGCTCGGCTGGAAAATAGACTAAAGTTGACGTCAATGATGGCAGTGCAAACACGGGCTCAAGAACGCCTCCTTTGGTAATCGCCGCGAGACGCACGCATAGCGCTGGCGATGGCCTTGTTCGTCGCATCGGGTTCGAAGCGCTCAGGGTCGAAGTTCTTACCCGCCCAGCGGCGTACTGACTTATGCTCTTCATGTCGCTCATCGAGCCAGGCTTCCAGGAACTCGGCATAGCCGGGGTAACCTCCAACATCTTCTGGCGGGCCGGCCCTTGCACCTGCAACGCAGCGAGGATACTTGACGTCATCTTCGATCTGGCAGCGACGGAGCACCAGGCTGTGGCGCCAGTCATCGCCAAAGTCATATTGGTATGTGATCGTTAGCGATGCAGCGTCCTCGCAAGGGAAGGTCAGATCCTTGAGCTGTATGTCAGTCGCCTCAAGGACCTTCGGCCCGTAAGCACCAACCTCGATGGCCTCCGGCGCACCGATGGAAAGGCCCCCGACATTGAATTGGTGCAGGTGACTGTCGGTCCACCCGAATGCTGCTTGCAACACTTCGTGAAGCTGCGCGAAATTGAGGGTGCTGGGTAACTCCAGGGTGCGCGAAATAGCCGGCTCGACACCGACAATCCGGGCTTCTACGCGAATGATATAGGCGTAGGGGTCGTAAGGCTTGGCCATGGCGCGACCATGCCTGCGATAGCGTAGGGGATCAAGGTCTCGGCTGGCGAGGCAAGGTGACACACCGTTGGTAGCTGCAGAGGCGGACGCAGCATAACCGAACGTGCGCCTAAATGGGTGCGCCACGATCTGGAATCGAAGCACGACGTCATTCGCGCTCGTGCGGAGGAGACGCTGGCCGCGATGATTGCCGCGGCCCTGGCCGAGAATCCATCCTCCGGCAGCTAGTCGAAAAATGTCGAGAGCCTGCCTCTGCGTCACAGCAAGAGCGGCGCTCCGCCGCAGCCATTTGGCGGAATAATGACGTTTTTCGTTCCTGAGCATTGCGAATGAAGATTTCGAATGATTGGTCGGATTATCGGAACCATCGCAGGTAACCAGGCAGCGAAGCTGCGTTACGCAGCCCCCACGGTATTGCGCCGTTGAGGCTCACTTGGGCTGATCGCGGCCGCCGGGGGCGGTTACGCCTGTAACAGCTACCTGACGGCTTGCCGGTCTCCACTGCGCCGTGTTGGGGAGAACGTGCCCGGAAGGGCAAGTACCTTGGCTTCAAGATCGAAATTCCAAAGCTGTCCTAGCCGGCGGATATCTTGGACATGCGTGGAGCGTGTCGACGCTTACCCACGGCATCTAGACCGAAATGGTGACGGGGCAGGCTGCGAATAGTAATCGCCAATCTCGTTCGGAACCAATCATCATCGCCATTTTGAGCCGCCTCACTGAAATCGCGAGACGGCCCAGATCGGCTAGAAATCGGCCCGCAGGCCTAGGGCGTAGTAACGGTCGCCCGCGTTTCCCTTCACGCGGATCTTCGGACCGATCGGGAAGCTGACGGTTCCGTAGGGACGGATCTTTTCGCTGCTGAATCGAGCGCCACCGCCAAACTCAAAGCTGGCCGGCAGAGTGTAGGTCGCTTCGATCTTGCCGTAGGCTTTCACGGCAGTGTTGCTGCACTTTGCATCGTTCGCAAATTGTCCGGTGGAACTGTCACGGCATCGCGACTGACCGTTCGAGAAGTGATCCTCGTAGTACCGATCATTGTCGCCCTTGTAGACGAAGGCACCACCGATCGGCCGAAGAGTGAACCCGGATAGAGTGAAGTTGTAGCCGACGCCAAACTCACCGCCCCAAACGGAATGGGCGCGTGCGCCGTTTGCTTCAATTGCCACGCCTTTGGCAAGAGCAGCTGGCGCGGAGGAAAAGGCGAGGGCCGCGACCGCCGCCGCAATTAACTTTTTCACGAATATTCCCCTGTTAACAAAATGCCGTCCGGCCGTTAGATTGCCACATCTTTACAATCAACTGTCTCTGGTCAATTAAATGCCGGTGGCCGTCTGTTTCACCAATAATGATGGCTGGGATCGTGCGAAGCCGGTGCATTTTTTAACTTGGAAAAGTAGGTGTGATGCAACTTCAAGTGATGGTGGGTGGTAAGACTATAGCAGTTGACGGCGTGCTATTTCACAGTGCCGCGGCGATAGCGAAGTGGCAAAGGCTATTGGCCGAAGCTCAGCCACTAGTCGGTAGTTTTTCGACTGGAATTGGCATTTGGGGTTCACCTGGGGTCGCGCTGGCCGGTGCGGCTGCGCTAGGCTTTCTGGAAGCCGCCGTTACGGGAGCCAATCAGAAAAGGGGCTTCCACATTCTCGCGGAGGCGTATGCTGCTTATGAACGCCTGAAGCCGCGCGGCGTAATCGTTCCTGTCTCAGATATTTCAAACTGCGAGCATCCTGCCGTAGCCAATTGGAGAGCGCGTGGAGCCGTACCTTCCGAGATGGATGTGCGAAATATGGGAAGAGCCGAATTGGCGGGGCTTAAGGATCGCTATGGCGCGACGGATGAAGAGCTAAGGTCAGGCTTTTTGATAAGAGAGACAGTTCAGGACCTTATGGTCCTGCCGGATGAATTTGTGACATGTAGGTCCGGTGGCCGATTAATGATGATAAAATGGGACCGCGTAGAAACCTATGAGCTGCAAGACTAGGAGGTCATGTAGAAGATAGCCACCATGCCAGGGCCTGCGTGGTTGCCCGGTCCATGTTTACCGCTTCATAGACGAAGCCTGGGTGCTTGGGGACTTATACCAAGGTGCGTTGAGGCTGACTCACGCGGGGGATTCCCAAGCTCGTGAAAATCTGATTCGACGTAGCAGGCACGTGGAGGCTTGCGATGGCGGCAGCGATTGGGGTTCGGTCTGACTACACATCGGCGGATTTGCGGCAGTTTGCGCGACGAAGCGATGATGCGGATCAGGTCCGGCGGCTGTTGGCGGTGGCTCTGATCCTGGACGGCGGGAGCCGGAGCGAAGCGGCGAAGGTTGCCGGCGTCACGCTGCAAATCGTGCGCGACTGGGTCCTGCGGTTCAACGAAGGCGGCCCCGATGGTCTGACGACGCGCAAGGCGCCGGGCCGGGCCGCGATCCTCAATGACGAGCAGCGCGCGCGGCTTGCGGCGATAGTCGAGGCAGGGCCAATCCCCGCGGCGCATGGCGTGGTGCGCTGGCGGCTTGCCGATCTGACCCAGTGGATCTGGGACGAGTTCGCGCTCTCGGTCACGCGCCATACCCTCGGGCGTGAGCTTCGCGCGATGGGCTACCGCAAGCTCTCGGCGCGGCCCCGCCATCGGGGGCAGAAGGGCGACGACATTGCCGATTTTTAAAAAGCTTCGCTGCCCGCCTGGCGCAGATCAGGCGGCGCCTCCCGCGAGGAACGCCGATAGAGCTGTGGTGGCAGGACGAGGCTCGCATCGGTCAGCAAACCAAGCTCACCCGGCGCTGGGCGAAGCGCGGCACGCGGCCCTCGGCACCCAAGGATCAGCGGCGCTCCTCGGCATGGCTGTTCGGCGCGATCTGTCCCGCCGAAGGTAAAGCCGCCGGCATCGTCATGCCCCGCTGCAACAGCGAGACGATGAGCATGCACCTCGAGGAGATCGCCTTCCACGTCGCGCCAGGCGCACATGCCGTTCTGCTGCTCGATCAGGCCGGATGGCATGGATCGGTCGAGTTGGTCGTGCCGCCCAACATCACCTTGATGCCGCTGCCGCCCAGGTGCCCGGAGCTCAACCCCGTCGAGAACGTCTGGCAGTTCATGCGCGACAACTGGCTGTCGAACCGCATCTTCCAATCCTACGATGACATCGTCGACCACTGCTGCTTCGCCTGGAACAAGCTCGTCGAACAGCCCTGGCGCATCATGTCCCTCGGACTGCGTCAATGGGCCCATGGGTTCTGATCAATGCACCTTGGTATTACGTCGCGTTGGCGCATCAGCCGACTGCGCTCCGAAATGGTGCTGGTGCGGTGAGGGATCGTGACGGCGCCGAAACCGGCGCCGTCACTCGTTCTCAGTACGTCTCTTCGGACTGCTGGTAGGCTGTCCGGCTGACGAGATCGTTGATCTCGCTTGCGCGCTGGTTGTTGAAGCGGGCCTGGCACTGCAGGCGGGCGGCTTCGCGCTCGGTGGGATCGGTCGAAGTGTTGGCCGCCTCGATCTTGCACTCGGCGTCCTTGCGCTTGATCCAGGCGCGCTGCATTGGCAGCACGCGCTGGCGCACTTCTGAGGGCAGCGCGTTCCACGAGGCGTTGATGCCCTGCATGGCGAGATCGTTGGTGGCCTTCGCTTCCTCATAGACCGCCTCGCGCTGGTCGGTCTGCGCCTGCTCTGCCTGCTGCTGCTCGGCGGCTTCCTGATCGATGCGGCTGCGGTTGGCCTGTTCGACCGGCTTGCGCAGCAGGTGTCCGCCGACGATATCGCCGATCATGTGCGTGATCATGTCGGGATTCTCCACTTCGGCATAGACCTTCTTGCCGTCATCGGTGGGCTGGACGTTGAAGTCGGCGTCGAAGACGATGGCATTGGCGTCCTTGCGGATGCCTTCCTTGTCGGCGCGCTTGCCCAGCGTCTCCTCGCCAATCAGCGAGAATACCGCGTCGGCATCCTTGAGGATCTGCTCGGGGAAGCTCACCTTGAGATGGCCGGTGCAGAACTTCTTGCTGCTGTCCGGGTCTTCCTTGGTGGTGCGCACATCCTCGAAGACGAACTTGAGCTGGTCCAGCGTCGCGCGGATCTTCGAGCCGGTGGGCTGCGATCCGCCCTCCATGTTCTCGGCAGCCTTGAGGACGTATTTCTCAACCGCTTCGCGGACCGCATCGATCGCGGTCGTCTGGCCTGCGGGATCGAGGCAGCCCTGCGGGCCGGAAATCAGGTTCGAGATGGCATCGCAGCCTGTCAGGGACAGGCTGACGACCGAAATCAGGATCGCTCTGCGAAACATGGTTGTACCCCCTATTTGTACGGAGGCGCGGCAATAGGCCCGGTTCCTTGCGAACCGGTATCCGCAAAAACTGCGGAGTTGCCGTCTTGCTAAATTTTAATCCGCGTCCCCGCCACATGCCGGAACGCGCGTTCGCGGCAGGTCAGCAGGATCACCTGCATCCGCTCCGATGCCTCGACGATCAGGTCGGTCATCGCATCCAGGCGCACGTCGTCGGAATAGACCAGCGGGTCGTCGAGGATCAGCGAGACGGGGCGGCCTTCCTCCAGCAGCATGTCGGCGAAGGCGAGGCGGGTCAGGATCGCCAGCTGTTCCTGCGTGCCCCTCGACAACTGCTCGCAGGCCTCGTCCACCCCGGCGCGGCGGATAGTGGAAAGGCCGAGGTCGTCGCCGAAGGCCGGCTCGGCGCCCGGCAGGATGCGGCCGACATGGCGCGCGGCGCGGCTCGCCACCGGGCCGGTGATCGAGCGCGCGGTTTCCGCCTGCGCCTCGGCCATGGTCGCGCGCAGGAGTTTGAGCGTTTCAGCCTCCTCCTCGATGCGGATGAGCGCGGCGCGGGCGGCTTCGTCCTCCTCGCGCGCGGCGGCGGCGTGTTCGGCGAGGCCCTTGCCGCCGTCGCTTTCCACCTTGGCCTCAAGGCCCGCAATCTGCGCCTTCAGCTCGCTCTGGCGCTCCTGTGCCGTGCGGCGGCGCGCGGCGAACGTGTCGAGGCGGCGGGAGAGGGCGGTTTCGTCGAAGGCGCGCGCGTTCGCCTCGGCCTGCTGCAGCGCGACCGAGGTGGCAGCGGCGGCTTCGCGCGCGGCGATCAGCGTCGCGGCAAGGTCTGGGAAGTCGGCATGCGCGGCGAGCAGCGCCAGTTCGTCGGCCACGCGGGCGATGTCGCTGGCGGCGGCGGCCTCCTCGATGGCGAGGGGAACGCGCGCCTTCTCGGCCTCGCGCGCGTCGTCCTCGGCCTGCCGGGCCTGCGCTTCGGCGCGGGTGAAGGCGGTGTCGGCGCGGTCCTGATCGGCCTCCAGTTCCGCGATGGGGCGGGCAGGGGCCTCAGCCTCTCCGGCCTCCAGCGGGTGTGCGGCGACGAAGGCGTGCAGGGGTGCCGCTCCGGCGGCAAGGCCGAGATCGCGGTCGGCCGGCGCGGCGGCGAGCACGCGCGCGGCCAGCGTTTCCAGTGCGCGGGTCGCCTCGCGCGCGGCTTCGGCGCGGCCTTGAGCCTCGGCCAGCGTGGCGACCTGCCACTGCGCCAGCAGCGCGGCACGGCGGCCTTGCGCGCCGTCGAGCGCCGCCTGTGCCCCGGCCAGAGCCTGCGAGGGGCGCAGCACCAGTTCACCGCCGCCGGGCAACCCGATGCGGGTTTCGCGCGTCAGCGTCCATTCGCCCGGTTCGAGCGGCGCGCCGTCCTTGGTGATCCCTTTCGCCCCGATCAGTTCGACGCGGGTGCCGTCCGCTTCGAGCAGCGCGGCATAGCGCACCACCTCGCGCTCGGCGGCAGCGAGGTCTTCGAGCACGCGCGCGGGCACGGCCTGCTTCACCGCCGTATCGAGCGGGCCGCGTTCGGCCTCGAGCGCGGTGACTTGCGCAAGGCGTTCATGCGCGGCGGCGATCTGCGCGCGGCGGCGTATCGCGATGTCCTGTGCGCGGGCCTCTGTCAGCGCCGTACGCGCTGCGTCGCGCGCGGTTAGCGCCGTATCGAGAGCGCCGCGTGCCGTCTCGGCGCGGGTGTGCGCGGTGGCGAGACCCTCGGTCAGCCCTGCGAGTTGTTCGCGCGCCGCCGCCTGCCGCGCCTGCGCCGAAGCCTGCCGTTCGAGCGCGGCGACGTGGCGGGTGGACAAGTCCTCCAACCCGCCGAGCCGGGATGCCGCCGCGGCGCCTTCGGCCTTGCGGGTGGCGAGCTGCTGCGCCGCGCCGCGTGCGGTTTCGAGCCGGGCGAGGACATCGGCGCGCTCGGCGGCGTCGGGGTCGTCGTCCAGTTCGCGGCGCAGGGTCGCCAGCTGGCGGCGCGCGGCATCGAGATCGGCGAAGGCGGCTTCGAGCAATTCCTCGCGCCGCTGGGCTTCGGCCAGCGTTTCCACCGCCGCGCTTACGCGCTTCTGCGCGGCGAGCAGGCGCTGCGTCGGTGCGCCCGCCCGGCCGGTGAAATAGGCCGAATACTGGGTGTCGATGCGCGCGCGGATGCGCTCGAACGCGGGGCCGCCGACCAGCGCGCCCGCCTCGCCCTCCAGCGTCGCGCCGATCAGATCGCGCAGGGACGAGCCGGGGGCCTCCACCGAAAGCCCATCCGTCTGTGCCACCCACAACATGCCGAGCGCGCCGTGCAGATTTTTCGCAAAGTGGTCTTTCTGGAGCCCCGCCTCGAAGCCGAGCAGGTCTTGCAGCGCTTGTTCGGCAGCTTCGCCCTGCTGGCGTCCGGCGGGGCCTGACAGCTCCACTGAGGGGGCCTTGACGAACTTCTTGGTCAGCGACCACGCCGAACCGCCGACCTCGAAATCGAGCGCCACCTGCGGCCCAACATTGTCGCCGATGGGCTGGAACGAGCGGATCAGCTTCGTCGTCGAGCCGTGCTTGAGGAACAGCGCCGCGCGCACCGCTTCGAGCAGGGTGGACTTGCCCGTCTCGTTCGGCTCGATGACGATGTTGAGGCCCGGCGTCAGCCCGGCGATCTCGTGAGGTGCGCGGAACTTGCGGAAGTTTTCCAGCACGATGCGGCGGATCAGCAGGCTCATGCGGCGTCTCCCTGATCGCGGAGCGTTTCGACGAAGAGGCGTTCCAGTGCGCGGCGGGCGCGCGGCGCGTCGGGGCCGTCGGCCTCGATCTTCGCGCGAAGCAGGGCGCCGGCGCGGCCGATCATGCCTTCGCTGGAGAGCGCGGCGAGGTCTTCCTCGGTGGGCCGGGCCACCACGTCGGCGTCGCGCACGTCGAGATGGCGCAACCGGTGCGTCAGGTCGTCCTCGATGCGCGAGAGCATCGCCACGCGGTCGGTCAGCGGGACGATGCCGGAAAGCGTCAGGCGCAGCAGCGTGGCGGCAGGCTCGCAGGCGGCGAGGAGGTCTTCGGCCAGCGCCGCGAAGCCGATCGCGTCGGCCACCGGCCAGTCGCGCGACAGCCAGCGGAAGCGGCCGGTGGGCAGCGGCGTGACGCTCACCTTTCCGAGTTCCAGATCGACCAGCAGCGCTTGTCCGGGATCGTCGCGGCCGGGCTGGAAGCGGTCGGTCTCGGGCGTGCCGGAATACCAGGTGCGCGGATCGACCTGCAGCGTGCCGTGCCAGTCGCCCAGCGCCAGATAGTCGAGATTGGACAGCCGCGCGCGGTCGGGCGCGATGAGGTTCTTGGTGTCCCCCTGCGAGCCGAAGCCCCGGATCGAGCCATGCGCCAGCCCGATCCGCAGCCGCGCGCCGGGCGTTTCCATGCGGGCGAACGCCTCGGTCGGATCGTCGAGCGTGTGGCGGTGGAGCAGCGGCGCGGGCAGCAGCCACACGCCGTCCTCGATCTCATGCGGCGCGGGTTCGGACAGGACCGTCACATTCGCGCCGGCGCGCTTCCTCACGCGGTCCCACAAGCCGCCGTTACGGGCGAAATCGTGGTTGCCGGGGAGCAGCCACCAGCGGCAGGCGTGGGCTCCCATGCGGGAGACGGCCTGAACCACGGTGCGCTCGTCCGGCCCCTCGGTGTCGAACACGTCCCCGGCGACGAGGACATGGCCTGCGCCATGCTGCGCCGCCGCCTTGCCCAGCGTGTCGATGGCATCGAACCGCGCCTCGGTCAGCGCCGCGCGCGTCTCCGCATCGAAGCGGCCGAAGGGTTTGCCGAGCTGCCAGTCGGCGGTGTGGATGAAGCGCATGAGGTCCGGTGTCCGCTGGGGTTTAGGGGTGTCGTCTAGCGGGGCCTGTGCGCCGGGGCTACGACAGAAGCGGTCGAGGATGCTTTGGCCGGCCGCATTCCGATTACCTGCGCCGAAACCGGCCCGTCCTGTCCGCGCAGCCACCGGTCGATCGCGGCGAAGACGTCGGCGGGGTCATTGCCCAGCATGAGCGCCCTGATGATCGCCGAGCGGTGCCGGGTCATGTCCGGGCTGTAAGACTTGCCGTGATCGCGCCAATGGGCAGCCATCACGTTCTTCGCCTCCTCCTCGCTGCGGCGCTGGAGGTGCTCACCGGTGTCGGCGTCGATCCCCAGCCCGGCGAGGAACCGTGGGTCCACCGACGACCAGTCAAACGCGCGCGCGTGAGCCTGCCGCACGAACACGTCGGGCAGCGGGTTTTCGCCCTTCTTATTGACGACGAGGGTTGTCAGGTCGGGATACCGGTACGCCTGCGTATGACCGCGCAGCACTTCGAGGCGGCGGCCCATGCTCGTCGCGATTTGGGCGTGGATCGGGTGTTCCTGCCCAGTCAGCAGCTGGCGGGCGTCGAGGACCAGGTTCTCGAAAGTGATCGTCCGCGCTGCCTGTGCCCCGGCGACGGCGACGAGGACGGGATAGACCGCTCCGGCGATCGCGTGGTCTATCGGCGTGGAGTTGCGGCCGTCGGTCGGCGGAATGTCGTGCGGCATGGAGGCTCCTTGGCAGTTGCGGGATCGGTATCGGGGCACAGTGTGACAGTTCCGGTCGCGGCAGCTGTGACGTCGCTGTGGCGCTCCTGGATGCCGTTGTGTGCTGTTAAGTGCCGCCGCGTCGATCCGGGGAAATTACGGTTTTCCAGAAGGTTTACGCGATCTGGAAATTCCATGTGACAAAGCCGGGGCAAGCAGGCTCTTCCCGGGCCGCCTCAGCTCAGCCTTCGCACCGGGTGAGTGAAAGCGGCGGGCGGCTTCGGAAGCCTGGTGTCTCCCTCGGGAAACGTCTGCCTTCAAATGGCGTGTCGCAAGCCAGTGGGCCATCTGGGCAAACCCCGGATCGGGCGTCTTCAGGTTGATTCGCCGCGGGACAGGGCGATCAGTTGCGCGGTGCCGTTGGTGCGGGTCTTGGTGATGATCGCGGCGCGGTGGTCGTCCACCGTGCGGTCGGAGATGCCGAGCATCGGTCCCATCTCCTTGTTGGTGTAACCCTGCGCCATGGGGGCCAGCATTTCGCGCTCGCGCCGATGAGCAGGGCGGAGACAGCGGCGATGACGCGGGGACCATACCAGCTTTTGCGCTGCCCGGCCCAGCGGGTCGACCGCCATAGGATTGTCCCGAATCTCAAACGCGCGATGATTTTCCTGCCCTGGGACGTAAGGCAAAGATTGTCTCGCAGCTTACATCCGGGAAAATTCCAGGACAGAGGATATAGCGTGTCGGGAGGCCGGCGCTTTCACCTGGATTCGTCCTTCGGTTTGTGTGGTTGTTGGCGAATGCCGGTCAGGACGCGCGCGAAACAGGCGAGAACGGCTTCAGGATCGTGATCGCGCTCCAGCTTGCGCAGGCGGAAGTGGACGTGGGCCATCGTCTGGTAATACGAAGTGAAGGCTGGATTCAGCACCGCGCCGACCGCCGCGCTCACCAGCGGCATCGACTTGGCTACGGCTTCGGCGGTAACGGTTGGCAGCAGACGCGGGACGACGACACGCAGCATCGCTTCAAGCGTCTTGCCGCGCAGCGCCAGCCTTGCGCCGAACAGGCCGGTGTCGACGTCGTCGTCCTCGCTCAGCGGGCCGCCGAAGCCGAACACACCGATGCATTGCAGACGGACGGCCTCGTTACCGATGTCCTCGCCATAGCCGATCGCGATCTCCTGGATCGAGCGCAGTATGAGCGTGGTCGTCATGCCAAGATCCAGCGCCAGCGTCGTCAGGCCGCCGACGCCGCCGATGGCGCCGCTGACCGACGATGCGACTTGATGCCAGCGGTCTCCCGCGCATTTGGCAAGCACGGTGTTGAGGTAGCTACGCGATTCCGGCTCGGCCTGCGTTCCGCTGGCAGCGGCCTAGGACGTGCGCAGGGCAATGTCGGTCGCCTGCGCGACGGCGGCCTGCCAGCCTTCCGGCACTTTGCTGAGCGCGCTTTCGATCTTGTTGCCCAGCATGTTCGACAGCTTCACCACCGGCCCACTCGCCTCGCGATAGTTTTTCGCAATGGCGCGAAGTTCCGCGACCTCCTCGTCGTTGAACGCTGCGCAGGAATTTCCCAGAGTCATCGTCATCGAACCTCGAACTTGAACTGCATCGTTCGCCGCATCCAGTTTGTTCCCATACGCATTCCTTTATTGCCGCTTCCAAACCAACAGTCCGGGGCGGCTTAGGATTTGCGAAGCCCGCAGGTATGCGTCGTGTGCACAGGCTTGTCCCCATGTCGCAATCCGCTCGTCCATCAAACCGGTTGACCGTACCGGCCCCCAAGTGAGAACATAAAAGGAACATTTCTGAGTCTTTCAAAGAATCACCATGTCCTTAGTTTCATCGCTTACGCATCCGGGCATCGATGCCCTCCGCACGCTGGCGACCCCGCTGGCTGATCATCGGACCATGCCTTTTGGTATGGATGCTCTGGATGGCCGCCTCGGATCCGGTGGCCTGCGCGCCGGCGCCCTGCATGAAGCGACCGCGCTGACCTGCTCGCTGGTCGATGATGCCGCGGCTACGCTGTTCCTTGCCGGCATCGCCGCGCGCGAAGCCCGCTGCTCCGCCGCACCGGTCCTGTGGGTCAGCTGCCGCAATGACCTGTACGCACCGGGCCTGGAACAGGCGGGCCTGGCTTCCGCAGACGTCATCCACGCGCAGCCGCGCGACGATGCGGCGCTACTCGCCGTGGTCGAGGATGCGTTACGCGATGGAACGCCGGCGGCCGTCGTCGCTGAAGCCAGCAAGGTTTCGATGGTTGCCACCCGCCGCCTGCAGCTTGCGGCTGCCGAGGCCGACATTCCGGTGCTCCTGCTGCGGCGTCACCGCGGGCGGGATCGTGACCCGTTTGCCGACCCTTCGGCGGCCTGGACGCGCTGGCGCATATCCAGTGCGCCCTCCGAGCGGCTCGGCGTCGCCGGCGTCGGACGCCCGCGCTGGCTGGTCGAACTCGCACGCCAGCGCGGCGGCGAGGGCTTTTCCCTGATCGTGGAGGGATGCGATGCGACGGGTCGTCTCGCTGTTCCTGCCGTTCCTGGCCATCGAACGGCTGAGACGGCAGGACCGGTTCGCCGCGCCGCGGCCTGAGCCGCGCGCACTCCAGCTTCCCGTCGACGACAATCCCGGTGCCTGCTCGGTCCCTCGCGGGGGCGGATGGCGACCGGGTGCGCGCTGGGCTCGCGAGCGGCAGAACGCAGGAGGGCAGGGCGCCGTCAGGGGCGAGGACCGCACACGCCTGGATGTCGAGCGCGAGATCGCGGCGCTGCCGCTGCACGCCAAGCCGCCGATGCGCGAACTGGGACGGCGCTCCGAGACGGCAGAGCATCCGTTCAAGCGGACGGTCTCTTCAGTGGTATCGCAAGAGGCGGGCGATGCACCGCAGGTCATGGCTGCCCCGCTGGCGCTCATCGGCAAGGTCGGCCGCCGCGACGAGATCGTTGCGGCTTGTCCGGCGGCAAGAGCGCTGGGCATCCATGTCGGCATGGCGGCAACGCACGCTCGTGCGCTCGTTTCCGATCTCGATTTCCGCGTGGCGGAGCCTGAGGCCGACGCGGCGCTGCTCGACCACCTCGCGCTGCTGGGCATTCGCCGCTGGTCGCCGATCGTCGCGGTCGCGCCGCCTGACGGGGTCTGGCTGGACCTGACGGGCGCCGCGCATCTTCATGGCGGGGAGGAACGCTTCTGCCAGCGTCTCCACGCCTTCTGTCGCCGAGCCGGTTTCACGGCGCGCATCGCGATCGCCGAGACCCCGGGCGCCGCGCACGCGCTGGCCCGCTACGGCCGCGAGGATATTGGGATCATCCCGC
Source organism: Novosphingobium sp. HR1a (assembly GCF_015594425.1). NCBI lineage: Bacteria > Pseudomonadati > Pseudomonadota > Alphaproteobacteria > Sphingomonadales > Sphingomonadaceae > Novosphingobium > Novosphingobium sp. HR1a. The sequence goes on along the minus strand of NZ_JABXWS010000102.1, from coordinate 139,321 downwards.
ACGGCGGCGTGCTGAAAGCCCTGTCGCCGCTACCGGTCGCGGCGCTGCGCCTCGAAAGCGGCGCTCTCGTCGCCGCGCGCAAGTTCGGCTTCGAGACGATTGCCGACCTGCTGCCCGTCGCGCGCGGGCCCCTGGCACGCAGGCTGGGTCTCGCCGCCATCGATCGGCTCGATCAGGCGCTCGGCGGGAAGGCCGAGCCGATCACGCCGCGTGAGGATATCGTCACCCCGGCGGTCGAGCGTCGTTTGCTCGAACCGATCGGCACGGCCGAAGCGATTGCTCAGGTCATGCACGACCTGCTGAGGGATCTGGCAGAGGTGCTGCAGCGCAAAGGCCTGGGCGCGCGCTCACTGCGCTTTTGCGCCTTACGGATCGACGGCGGCGAGCAGGTGGTGACGATCGGCACTTCCCGGCCGAGCCGTGAGGTGGCGCACCTGCTGCGCCTCCTGAAGCTCAGAATCGAGCGCATCGATCCTGGCATGGGTCTTGAACAGTTCAGGCTGTTGGCGCCGCATACCGAGCCGCTCGATGCCGAGAACCTGGGGGCGATCCTCGCTGGGGAAAGTACGGTGCGCGATCCGGCGCGCCTGGTCGACGTCGTGGCAGGCAGGATCGGACAGGGCGCGGTTTTCCGCATTGCGCCGGTCGAGAGCCATGTGCCCGAACGTGCCGTGAGGCCGACCAGCCCGATCGCGACAGCCGGCTCCTGGCCGGCGTGGCAGCGGCCGGTGCGGTTGTTCGCGCGGCCCGAGCCCTTGTCGCGCGTCATCGCACTGCTGCCCGATCAGCCTCCGCGCCGTTTCGAATGGCGCGGACGGTCCTACACGGTCGTGGCCGGCGACGGGCCCGAGCGCATCCATGGCGAGTGGTGGCGGCGCAACGGTGAAGTCTGGGCCGTGCGCGACTACTACCGGGTCGAGGACGAGGGGGGCGGGCGCTACTGGGTGTTCCGCCGCGGCGACGGCGTTGCCGGCGAGACCGGCGATCTCTCGTGGTGGATGCACGGGGTCTTCGCATGACCGCCTACGTCGAACTTCAGGTGCTGACGCACTTCTCGTTTCTGCGCGGCGCCTCGAGCCCGGACGAGCTGTTCTCGGTCGCGGCGAAGCTCGGGTATTCCGCCATCGGCATTGCCGACCTTGGCAGTGTCGCCGGGGTGGTCCGCGCCTGGGAGGCGGAGAAGGCCACCGGGGTACGCCTTATCGCCGGCACCCGGGTCGATCTGTCCTGCGGTCGCCGTCTGCTGCTCTATCCGACTGACCGGCAAGCCTGGTCGCGGATCACGCGCCTCCTCACCATCGGCAAACGCCGGGCTGGGAAGGGGGCGTGCCTGCTGCACTGGCATGAGCTCAAAGCCTGGTCCGAGGGCGTGATCGCCATTCTGTTGCCGCACGAGGCGGATGCCGAGAATGCTGCAGCGCTCGTCGATCTGCGGTCCGTCTATGGCAGGCGCGCGCATATGGCGCTGTTCCAGCGCCGCCGCCCGGGCGATGCCGTGCGGATCGACGCGCTGGCGCGCCAGGCGAGGGAGGCCGGGGTGCGCGCCGTCGTCACCGGCGACGTGCTCTACCATGCGCCCGATGCCCGGCTGCTGCAGGATGTGGTGACCGCGATCCGGCACAATTGCCGGGTCGACGACCTTGGCTATCGCCGCGAGGTCAATGCCGACCGCGCGCTCAAGTCTGCGGAGGAAATGCAGCGCCGTTTCGCCGCCTATCCCGATGCCCTGCGCGCCAGCGTCGATATCGCCGAGGCCTGCACATTCTCGCTTGGCGACCTCACCTATCACTACCCGCAGGAGCAGGTGATCGAGGGGCTGACCGCGCAGCAGGCGCTGGAGACAATGGCGCGCGAGGCGCTGGGCGCCATGTTCGGCGGCGATCCTCCGCAGGACTACCGCGACCAGATCGCCCATGAGCTGAAACTCATCTCCGAGCTGAACTACGCGCCCTACTTCCTCACCGTCCATTCGATCGTCGCCGAGGCGAGGCGCCGCGGCATCCTGTGCCAGGGCCGGGGATCGGCCGCCAACTCCTGCGTCTGCTTCGTGCTCGGCGTCACCTCGATCGATCCGATCAAGCACGAGTTGCTCTTCGAGCGCTTCGTCTCGGGCGAGCGGCGCGAGCCCCCCGACATCGACGTCGATTTCGAGCATGAGCGGCGCGAGGAAATCATCCAGTGGATCTTCGATACCTACGGGCGCGACCGGGCGGCGCTGACCGCGGTCGTCACCCGCTTTCGCGCGCGCGGTGCAGTGCGCGATGTCGGCAAGGCCATGGGTCTGCCAGAGGACCTGACCTCGTCGCTGGCAGGGCTGGTCTGGGGCTGGTCAGCCGAAGGCGTGGGCGAGAAGCAGGCCGAGGAACTCAATCTCGACATGTCGGATCGGCGGCTGCGCCTGACACTCGACCTCGCGCGCCAGCTGATCGGCGTGCCGCGCCAGTCGAGCCAGCATCCCGGCGGCTTCGTGCTCACGCACGATCGCCTCGATGATCTGGTGCCGATCGAGCCCGCAGCAATGGCCGACCGCCAGATCATCGAGTGGGACAAGGACGACATCGATGCGCTCAGGATGATGAAGGTCGATGTGCTGGGTCTTGGCATGCTGGGATGCCTGAACCGGGCCTTCAACATGCTGGAGGAAAGCAAGGGTCTGAGAGTCGGCCTTGCCGACCTGCAGAGCGATGATCCCGACGTCTACGCCATGATCCAGAAGGCCGACACGCTTGGCACCTTCCAGATCGAGAGCCGGGCGCAGATGTCGATGCTGCCGCGCATGAAGCCGCGCCGCTTCTACGACCTGGTGATCCAGGTCGCGATCGTCCGCCCCGGCCCGATTCAGGGCGACATGGTCCACCCCTATTTGCGCCGCCGCGAGGGGCTGGAAAAGCCGGAATACCCGCGGCCCGAACTGCGCGCGGTTCTGGAAAAGACGCTGGGCGTGCCCCTCTTTCAGGAGCAGGCGATGAAGGTCGCGATCGTCGGCGCGGGCTTCACCGCCGTCGAGGCTGACCAGCTTCGGCGCGCGATGGCGACCTTCAAGATGACAGGCGGGGTCTCGCATTTTTCCGAAAAGCTGATCGAGGGTATGGTCGGCCGCGGCTATCCGCGCGACTTTGCCGAGCGCACCTTCCGCCAGCTTGAAGGCTTCGGCTCCTATGGCTTCCCGGAAAGCCATGCCGCGAGCTTCGCCAAGATCTCCTATGCCTCGAGCTGGATGAAGCATCATCACCCGGACGTCTTCTGCGCCGCCCTGATGAATGCGCAGCCGATGGGCTTCTATGCCCCGGCCCAGATCGTCGGCGACGCGCGCCAGCACGGCGTCGAGGTCCGGCCGGTCTGCATAAACGCGAGCCGCTGGGATTGCTCGCTCGAGCCGACACGAGGTCGATACCATGCCGTGCGGCTCGGCTTCAGGCAGGTGCGTGGGCTCTCCAATGCCGATGGCGCCAGCATCGTCGGTGCGCGTGGAGAGATCCCGTTCGAGTCCGTCGAGGATGCCTGGCGCCGCTCCGGCGTTCCGCGCGCCGCGATTGAGAAGCTGGCGGACGCCGACGCCTTCCGCGCCTTCGGGTCCGACCGGAGGCAGGGGCTATGGACGGTGCGGGGCCTTGGGGAAGCTCCGCTGCCGCTTTTTGCTGCAGCGGATCGTGCAGCAAAAGTGAAGAGCGCGGAAGGTGTCGAACCGGAGGTCGCGCTGCGCCCATTGACCGATGGCCGGGAAGTAATCGAGGACTATCGATCGTTGCAGCTTTCGCTGCGTGCCCATCCGCTCACGTTCGTGCGCAATGAATTGACCCGGCGCGGCGTCACGCGCTGCGCAGACCTTACGAATATCCGCGATGGCCGCAAGGTCGAGGTCGCCGGTATCATCCTCGTCCGCCAGAAGCCGGGCTCGGCCAAGGGCGTGCTATTCATCACCATCGAGGACGAGACCGGGATAGCCAACGGCATCCTCTGGCCCGATCGCTTCGAGGCCCAGCGCCGCACCGTGATGTCCGCCTCGATGGTGGGGCTCAAGGGGCGGGTGCAGAAGGAGGGCGAGGTGATCCATGTCATCTGCGACCGGATCATCGATCATGGCGATCTGCTGCATAAGGTTGGCGAGATGTCGTTCCCGCACCAGACGGGCAGGGGTGACGGAGCGCGCCATGCCAGCGCGCCGGATCGCGGTGACGTTCTCCGTGGCAAGGGAAAATGGAGCCCCAGACCCCACGACAGCTACTGGCCGCCGCATGCCGATGGCCGCGATCCCGAAGACGTGGTTCGCTTCAAGTCGCATGATTTTCACTGACCTGTGGCCACCCTTCCCAGACATCAGCGCGTGATCATCGCGCTTTCGGTGCATATCCTGCGCGGCGGCGTGGTGCGCTGTGCGGACGGCCGGGTCGACAGCGTCGAAGTGCGCCTCGCCTTGCGGTGCCTGCTCCCGCATTGCCGCGAGCGCTGGCCGCTCGAGCTCTACTGGGATGCTGCAGGGCAGGGCAACGAGATCGGCAGGGCGCAGGGGGTGACTGCCGCGTTCAACGGCATCGTGAGGCAATTGCGGCTAGCGGGTCGATACGAGGAAGACGGGGCTGCGTAAGCGCAGAAGTCCTGTGCACGCGCCCGGGGGTCATCTGGCCTCGCATAAAATGTTCGTTATTTGTTCCAGCCATGCTATGGCCCGCACATGGTCGACTCAGCCATCCGCAAGATCATTCACGTGGACATGGATGCCTTTTTTGCTTCCGTTGAACAGCGCGATGATCCAGCCCTTCGGGGACGTCCGGTAGCCGTCGGGCATGGCGCGTCCCGAGGTGTCGTCGCGGCGGCCAGCTATGAAGCGCGCAAGTTCGGCGTGAAGTCAGCGCTTCCCTCGGTAACAGCACTGCGCCGCTGTCCGGAACTGATCTTCGTGCCGCCACGCTTCGAGGTCTACAAGGATGTGTCGCGCCAGATCCATGAGGTCTTTGCGCGCTACACTGACCTGATCCAGCCGCTTTCCCTCGATGAGGCCTATCTCGACGTGACAGCGAACAAGAGCGGTATCGAGACAGCCTGGAAAACGGCCAAGGCCATCCGCAAGGCCATCCTCGACGAGACCGGGCTCACGGCATCGGCGGGGATCTCGTACAACAAGTTCCTCGCGAAGCTGGCATCCGACCATCGCAAGCCGAACGGACAGTTCGCTGTCACCCCGGATATGGGCGAAGCATGGGTGGAGACCTTGCCGGTCAGCCGCTTTCACGGGGTGGGGCCGGTGACGGCCGAGAAGATGAAGCGGCTGGGTATCGAAACCGGTGCGGACCTCAGGGCAAAGTCGCTAGGCTTCCTGCAGCAAAACTTCGGCAGTTCGGCAGAATGGTACTTCGCGATCGCGCGCGGCGTTGACGATCGCCCGGTCAATCCCAACCGGGTACGCAAGTCATCCGGGTCGGAAACGACGTTCGACCGCGACCTGACGGAGCCCGGCGAGATCGAGGCCGGTATCCTGAAGATGGCCGATGACGTCTGGCGCTGGTGCGAGGCGCGCGAAACGTTCGGGCGGACCGTTACGGTCAAGATCAAGTACGGCGACTTCCAGCAGATTACACGCAGCCGCAGCCAGGCGAGCGTCATCGTGACCCGGGAGAACCTCCAGCGCTGCGCCATCGATCTCGTACGCACGGTGTTGCCGCCGATAAAGGGCATCCGGCTGGTTGGCGTGACGGTGTCGAATTTCGGTGAGGCCCCGGCGGCGGATTTGGCCGCCGGGGTCGAATTGCCGATTTTCGGCGAAAGCGAGGCGGCATGATGCTGGACCTGTTCGATACGCCCGTTCTGCCCGGTCTCGCCGAGCGGCCGGACATCATCGATCGATCGGAGGAGCAGATGCTGATCCGCAGGATCGACGAGAGCGATCTGAAGCCGTTCCGCTTTCGGGGATGGACCGGCAAACGGCTCACCACATCATTCGGGTGGTGCTATGACTTCGAGGCGGGCAAGCCCATGGAAGCGCCGCCGATCCCGGACTGGCTGGAGCCCTTTCGTGATCGGGCAGCGCATTTTGCCGGCCTTGTTCCCGAACTGCTGATCCAGGCCTTGCTGATCCGGTACGATCCAGGTGCGGGCATCGGCTGGCACAGGGATCGCCCGGTCTACGAGCACATCATCGGCATATCGCTCGGAGAGCCCGCGACGATGCGCTACCGGCAACGGCGCGGCGCAGGCTTCGCGCGGGCCTCACTGCCTCTGGAACCACGTGCAGGATATCACATGAGCGGGGGTGTTCGATACGATTGGGAGCACAGTATCGCCGAGATGGAAATGCCGCGGTGGTCCATCACCTTCCGCAGCATGTCCAATGCATATGCGCCGTGATATTATAATCCTTGCAGAGAGATTTTAGAGCGAGATCAAAATATGTAATTGGTTACATCGCTAATTCACGGCGAAGTAATTCAATTATTGACTGGATGTCGTGATTTTGTCGCGAATCACTGGTAGAGGCACGGCTCGAAACGCCAAAGGCGTTCGCAAGGAGAGATGATCGTGTTCGACCAGATAGACGCTGCCTACTTTCGGCAGCGCGCGCTTGAAGAGCGTGAAAGGGCCGCCAGTGCCAGGGGCAGCCTCGCGGAACGTTTCAGGCGCCGCGCTGCGGCCTTTGAAGCAAAGGCGCGCGCTCTGGCCTGATTGCGTAGGTCTCATTGCATGCACTGCCCATGCCTGTCTCCTGCGCCTTGCTTCGGCGAAATCCCGGTCTTCCGGTATCGCGTTTGTCGTCGCCGAGCAGATCACCGCGGTAGGCAGGCGACTAACGTCCGCAGTATCGGTGGCTGACGGCGATTTATGAGGACGCTCTGCAGTGCAGGGCAAGCTACAAAGGTCATGCGCCCGTCGCGATGGTAATGAAGGCATTCAGACCGTAGAGATGCGCATCGACTTATCGGGAACAAGCTTATGTGCAACCGGGCCCGCATGAAAGGCGAGATCGAGACGATCTGGGGATCGGTCGCCGAGCTTTTCAGCGAGCGCCCACGCGACAATCGCTTTGATCCCCAAGAACTGCGACCCAAAGGCCGGTCCTACGTCATACGCGAACAAGGCGGTGTGCGAGGATGGGATGTCATGACCTGGGATGTCCTGGGCGGCAAGGCGGCCTGGCCAATGACCAACGTGCGTAACCTGGCGATGCCGCAATGGCGTGATCTCGCCGAGCGACCCGAGAACAGGTGCGTGGTGCCGCTCACCGAGTTCTGCGAGTTCACGCCGGACAAGCATGATCTCGGCGACGACAAGCCGCAATTGAAGGGCGAGATGTGGTTTTCGGTGATCGACCAGCCATTGTTTCCGGTCGCCGGGTTGTGGAAGCCGACCGACGGTGGCAACGCCTTCGCCATGGTCACGTGTGATGCCAATTCGCTCGTCAGCTCGATTCATCCCAAGGCCATGGTGACAATCCTTGAATCCACGGACGTCGATATATGGCTCAGCGGTTCCTACGACGAAATCTGCGCGCTCCAAAGACCGTTCGATCCTGAGAGAATGACTGTGCGAGGCCCGGTGTTCCCGACCCGCAGTGGTGAGCGCTGATCTGAGCCGCGTCGAGTTTACCGGGGCTTATGATCTTAAAAGTACAGTAAGCCGACGGTCAGCTTGTCGGGATCAAAAATGAGCAGCTCGACGGCCGGATAGATTGACGACAGTCAAATTCTGACCATAGACCGCCTTGGCAAAGTATTTAATGCCCATCGATGCGATTAGTTCTGACACGTTACCTTTGCTATCCGCAGGCGGTTTAAGAATCCTCGTCGCGAAGGCTAAGGTGCCCGTCGCGGCGAGGAAAGCTTGCTTCCGAACCGATGGTTTCCAGATCCTGGCCGTCAACGTGCGCTTTTGCGCAGCGAGACTTCGTCGAGCGCTTCGCCGGTGGCAGTGTAGGCGCGGTAGGTCAGGTGATCCGGACTCACATCGATAACTTGATAGGCCTGCGTGCGTGACGCCGACTTGCGCGCCCAGGGCAGGCTGCCGACATCATACATTTTGGGGCCGGCCACTGACACCGCATACGTTGAGCCAGCATCGTCGGTGGTTGGGCCGTCTGGGCCGATTGCGCCGCGCGCATAGCCATGGTCGTGGCCCTGCAGCACCAGATCGACCTTGTACTTGTCGATCAGGGGTTTCAGTGCCGCGCGCACCTTCGGGTTGTCGCGGCCCGGTTCGCTGGAGAACAGCGGGAAGTGCAGGAACATTACCGTCCAATGGCTGGGGTTGTGCGCCAGCAGGCCGTCGAGCCACGTGATGATCGAATTGCGGGCCTTCTCGTCGCGGTCGACCTGCATCGAGTCGATCGAGATCAGACGCAGACCTTGATAGTCAGTGTACCAGTTCGTTTCGCGGCTGGCGGGAACGTCGGCCGGGCCGTCTTCGGGCAGGGTGAACTGGCGGCGCCACTGGCCGTTAATCGAGGAGCCGGCGCGGGCCGCCTCGTCCTTGACGTATTCGTGATTGCCCGGCGTCGGCATCTGCGGCGTCTGGGCGTAGAGGAAGCCGCCGGCCGCGAACCATTCGCCCCATTCGGCGTCGCTGTCGTGGCGGTTGATGAGATCGCCCGCGTGGATCGTGAACGCCGCGTCGCCCGCCTGCCGGAAGGCCATGCGCAGCGTGCGCGAGGCTTCGGACAGGACCTGGTTCTGCATGTCGCCCATGTAAATGAAGCGGAACGGCTTCGCCTCGCGCGAGGCGGTGCGGAACTGCAGCCATTCAGACCAATGCGTGCCGTCGCCCACGCGGTAGGCGTAGACGGTGTCGGCCTGCAGGCCCTTCAGCACCGCCGAGTGATAGGCGGCACGGAAGGCGGGATCCTCGCGCACGGGCAGGACGGCGTCGTCGGTCGTCGCGGCGAGGGTCATCGGGGACTTCACGAAGTCCGGGCCGCTGGTCGCCACCGCATATTGCACTTGCCCGGCGGAGCCCGGCGCCGAGCGCCAGGTCACCGCCATCTCGCTCGCCGGGTCGGCGGTGAGGTTGAGCACGATGCGCTCGGGATTCACCGTCGCCGGGGCGAGAATTACGGCCGGGGGTGCGGCGGGAACGGCATCTGCCGCTCCCGCCGCGCTGAGGGGAAACGCGCTCAGCAACAGCGCGCTGGCAAGGGTTCGGGTCGCAGTCATCCTTGTTCCCCTCAGAAGATCATGTTGAAGCCGAGCGTCATGCTGCGGCCGTTCTTGACGTAAGCGCGGCTGGCGCCGGTGCCGGACGAGACGGTTTCCCAATATGTGTGGGAATCGAAGAGGTTGCGGACCTGGAACTGGATCGACGACTTCTTCATGAAGGTCTTGCGGAAGGTCAGGTCGACGAAGCTGTAGCCCTGTTCGTAGGGGTTGTTGCCGAAGTCGTTGATACCGCCCATGAACTCCGACTGGTAGTTCCATGCGCCGTAGATTTCCCAGCCCTTGCGCTCCCAGAAGATCTGCAGGTTGGCGACCGTCTCGGGCGTTTCCATCAGCGGCAGGGTGTAGCCCTCGGGGTGCCACGATAGGCCGGTTACCGCCTTCGAGCGCTGCAGCGTCAGGTTGCCGCCCACGCCCAGCGAGCTGAGGATGCCGGGCAGCCAGGGCAGCTGCTGCTGGACGCTGAACTCCACGCCGTAGACTTCGGCCCACTTGCCGTTGTTGGGCATAGAGATCGCCACGCCCGCAGGGTCGACGTTCTCGCCCAGCGTTCCGTCGCGGATGTTCGAAGACGAGGAGCGGAACAGGAAGTTGGTGATGTGCTTGTAGTACAGCGCCACCGAATACGACCCGGTGTTCCCGGCATAGTGCTCTAGCGACATGTCGAGGTTGAGCGAGCGCATCGGCTTGAGGTTGGGGTTGCCCTGCTCGATCGCGAGCAGCACCCAGTCCGAGGTCGGGTTCTCCTCACCGTCACCATCGGGATCGGTATCGTAGCTGTATTCGCGCGCGGAGCTCATCCGGGCGATGTCGGGGCGGGCGAAGCTGGTCCACACCGCGCCGCGCAGGCGGGTCTTGCGGTCGAAGTCGTAGTTTACGTGGATTGAGGGCAATACGTTGGCGAAGCTGCTGGTATCGGTGGTGAAGCGCGCGCCCTGCACCTCGTCCATGGTGTAGGCGTCGATCGTGTTGCGGGTGGCTTCCACGCGGACGCCGGCAATGATCTGCGCCTTGCCGATGCGCGCGGTCGCCATGGCGTAGCCGGAGATCACGCGTTCATTGAACCGGAAGCTGTCCTCGTTCGAGAGGACGGCCTGGGAGGGATCGGTCGCCACGCCTTCGAACATCGTGCTCTCGCCCTTTTCGGCGCGCTGCAGTTCGGCGAGCATCTTGGCGTTGTTCAGCGTCTGGCCGAGGCGGTAGACTCCGGTGTAGGCGCCTCCGAACAGGCTGGTCACGTCCGCGCCGTAGAACTGCGAGAAGTCGGCCATCGTGCCGTCGGTCTCGAGGTTCAGGAAGGAGCCCTGGTAGGTGTAACGGCGCGAGTTGTAGAACTTGCCGCCCACCTTGACCGATTCCAGCCAGGCGCTGTCCGGCTTCCACAGCACGTTGGTCTGCGCCTGCCACAGTCTTTCACTGCTGCCGCCGACTTCGCCCTCAAGGCTGCTGAAGACATATTCCGACGGGTCCTGCACCGCTTCGAGGCCCGCGTCGTTGAGCAGCCACTTGGGAAAGCGCGAATCCTCGCTGCTGGAGAACAGCACGCCAGTGTTGCCCAGCCAGCCGTACTTGTCGCTGCGGAATTCCAGCGTGTAGCCGTCGTCCAGATTGTCTTCCGACTTGGCGTAGGACACGTCATAGTCGATCGTCACGGTGCCAAGGCGCGAAACGCCGCCGAGGTTGGCCGAGGCCAGGCTGCCGCTTTCGTTGGTGGCTTCCCAGAAGCGGCGCAGGCGGAAGCCCTGCGGGTCCCAGGTGCCCGATCCGCCGTTGAGGCTGTAGAACGACTTGGCCGACCGGTCCGCGTCGGTGATGACGCCGTCGCCGTCGCGATCGACGATCTGGTCGGTGGAGTAGCTGTAGATGCGGCCCAGTGCATCGTCGTAGCCGACCACGCTGTCGTCTGGCTGCGCAAGGCTTGTGTCGTCGGTGTCCACCTGCGACAGCCGGGTGGAGTTCTTCGAGGTGTCGTTGCGGAAGTTCAGGCGGTTGAGGAATTCCTTCTTGCGGTACTTGTTGTACTGCCCGCGGAAATGTAGGTCATGGTTGTCCGAGCGGTAATCGACGCTGGTGTTGCCGCCGAAGCGCTCCACGTCGGTCTCGCCGAAGCCCAGGTCCATGCCGCGCATCACGAAGCGGTTGGGATCCCACCCCAGCGTCTCGCTGTCGGAGTACCAGGTGTCGGGCTGGTTGTCGCCATCGACGCCGTTCTGTTCGAACTGCGACTTGCGGCGGCTGTAGCTGCCCGAGACGAAGACGCCGAAGTTGTCGCTGAACTGGCGCGAGAACGCGCCGGATACCTGCGCGGACTTCTTGTGATCGAACTTGTCGAGCATGCCGCCTTCGGCTGAAAGGCGGAAGTAGGTGGGATCCTGATCGAACGCGGTCGGCGTCGAGATGTCCACCGAGCCGCCCAGCGCATCGCCGTCGCGGTCGGGGGTGAGGGTCTTGTAGACGGTGATCTGCTTGATCCCGTCGGGCGGCAGCACGCTCAGGCGCACGCCGCGAAAGAAGTTGTCGTCGCGCGATCCGGCGCCGCCCACGCGCACGCCGTTCATCGAGTAGTTGTTCAGTTCGGTGGACATGCCGCGCACGGTGATGCGATCGCCTTCGCCGGTGGCGGAATCGCGCACCGCGTTGACGCCGGGCATGCGGGACAGTGCTTCGGACACGTTGTTGGCGGGCAGCTTGCCCATGTCGTCGGCCATGATGGTGTCCGAGACGACGTCGGTCTTGCGCTTGACCTCAAGCGCCTTCTGCACCGCCTCGACATAGCCGGTGACGACGATCTCGCTGTCCGCAGGCTCTTCTTCGGCCATTCGCGCTTCCGCCGGACGATAGGCCGGGGCGGACGCGGCACTGCGCGGCGCGGGTTTGGTAAGTGCGGCGGCGGGCTGGATGCGGGCGGCCAGCGGCTTGACGATAATCGTGCCGCCGCGTCGCTGTGTATCGACATTGGCGCCGCCGATTAGCAGTTGGAGCGCGCCGTGCGCCGACATCGTGCCCGAAACCGCCTGGCTGCGACGACCGCGCAGCGCGTCCGACGAAGCGGCGACGGGCACGCCGGTGATGCGCGAGAATTCCTGCAGCGCATGCGCGAGATCTTGCGCGGGGATCGCGAAAGCGTAGCGCCGCTCGGCTGCGGCAACGGGTGTCGTGCAGACGGTCGCCACGGCTATGGCCAGCGCCGATACGGCGGGCCGGTACGGAAGAAACATCGAAGAAATACCCCCAGCTGAACTTAGCGTTCAGGGCTCAGACGCGGCTGGCAGGCAAAACCCGACAAAATAATTTTCTTACAATTTCATGGCTTTAATGTGAATATTCGATGACGATCATGGGCTAGGCGTTTCTACCGCTCCAAAAGATAGCCCCCATTAGTTTCCCGCCAGTGCAGATCGTGGATTGCCGCCACCGCATCGAGCACGCCGCGAGCGTCGCCGGTCTGGAAGCGGCCGGTCACCAGCAATTCGCCGAGGGCTGGATCGGCCAGCGCCACAGCCTTGGGCGCCGTGCGGTTGAGGCGCTGCACCAGTTGTGTGACGGGCGCGTCGTTGGCTTCGTACCAACCGCTCATCCAGTCGGGTCGATCGCTTTCCACGCCCTTGAGGCTGCGCACGCGCTCGCCCGAGATCTCCAGCCCGCTGCCTGCGGGCAGGCGCCATTCGCGTCCGGTACCGGCCTCTACGCTCACCAGTCCGCGATAGACCTGGATAACGCGGGTGTCGGCATCGACCCGTTCGATGTCGAAAGCGGTGCCAAGCACCGATACGGCGGCGCCGCCGGTGTCGACTGTGAAATTGCGCATCCGCTCGTGCGCTACGTCGAAGAAGGCCTCGCCGCGTTCCAGCGCGACATGGCGGGACCAGGGCGTGATGCGCACGGCGATGCGCGTCTCGCCGTCCATCCGCACGGTTGAGCCGTCGGGCAGCGATACCGTGCGCATCTCGCCGTGACCTGTCGCAAAAATCCGGTCGGTCACCAGCAGGCGAGGGACGGCGATGCAGGCGACCAACAGCACGCACAGTGAGGCGACCGCCTGCACCGTGCGTCGCCGCATCAGGTGATGGCGGCTCCGCAGCGCATCACAAGCGTCCTCGTCGTCGTTCGAGGCGACAGGGCGCGTGGCGGGATCGTGAAGTGCGGCTGCCAGTCCGTCCGACTGCCACAGCGCGCTCATGCGGGCATAGCTTTCGACGTGCTGCGGGTCCTTGAGGATCCAGCGGTCGAAGTCGGCCGCAGCGGCGCTGTCGATCACGGGGCGGCTCAGGCGTTCGATCCACTGGATCGCCTGCATGTCGATCGCCTGCCGGTTCCTGATATGCATATCGTGCCCCATCAGTCCTGCCCAACCAGATCGATCCCGGCATGGTCGAGCGCACGGCGCAGGTCGATCATGCCGCGTGTGATGTGCTTCTCCACCGCCTTGGCGCTGATGCCCAGATCCTCGCCGATGGCACGGCAGCTTTCCTGATGGAGCCGGCGCCGCATCAGTACCTCGCGCCGCAACTGCGGCATGCGCCTGAGGCAACGGTCGAAGATGTCGATAGCCCGGCGCGAATCCAGCACGCGATCCAACGAAGGCTCATCGCTTCGCCAATCGTCATCGATCTCGGCCGACAGGCGGCTTTCGCGGCGATGCATGTCCATCAGCAGGTTGTCCGCGATGCGAAACGCCAGCGCGAATACACTCGCGATCTGCTGCTCGCGAGTGAGTTGAACCAGCCTTGCTATAACCTCTTGGGCAATGTCGTCTGCAATATCATGCCGCGCGCCTCGTCCACGGGTATAGCGCTGCACGGCTACTTGGACAGCACACCAGTCAAAGTCTTGTTGCGCGATATAGTAAGGAGCGCCACTGGTCGACGAAAGCACGCGCACCTCCAACCAAATCGCCCGCCCCGTAACGCCTCTATATGACAAATCAGAGGCACGCAGTCCGCTAAATCCAGGACCATCGAAGACGATGAGGCATAACTGAGGCATAACAAGGTCAGTTGCGGGCAAAGCCTTTAGATTAGCGGACGGTCGACAGCCAGAGTTGAAAATCTTGCGCTTGAGCGACCGAGAAGGGTGTGCGCCGTGCAAAGCCGGCACTTTCCAGTGGGTGAGAGGCCGACCCGGCGATGCTCCAGCCGGAAGCAACCGGGGCAGGCATGGAGGTGACGAAATGTCTGAAGCCGCCGGATAACGGTCACGTAGGTGATCGTGCGAGCGTACAGGCCGTAACGTGAGTGAACGCTTAGCAATCCTCGAAAAGGTCGATGTGCAGGCCGACCCGTTAACCCTTACGGGGAAGGCTGATATGGACGGGCGAGTTTGAGCGACGTCGAACCCGTCTGCTGCACCGGGGTAGTGGCGACAGCATGTACGCAAGGAAAGTGCACGCAACACGTGGTGAGGGGCAGGAGATTGGGAAACCTATCAACTCCGATAAGCGTCCAGAAACTGCAGAAGGCGTTGCGCGCGAAAGCGAAGGCAGAAGTCGGCTACCGGTTTTACGCGCTGTACGACAAGATTAGCCGCGATCACATTCTGGCCCATGCCTCCGCCCAGTGTCGCTCCAATAAGGGCGCGCCGGGTGTGGATGAACAGAACTTTGCGGATATCGAGGACTATGGCGTCGAGCGGTGGCGGGCGGAACTGGCCCTGTCGCTCAGGAAGGAGACGTACCGACCCGATCCGATCAGGCGTGTCTACACAGCGGTGCTGTTGCGCCGGTGGCTACGCGGCAAGCACAAGACCAGACGAAAGCGCGAGGGAGCCTATCACGACCCTGAGCTGCACGAGTGCTTCGGCCTCGTACGTCTGGCGAGCTTGGCCGCAGCCCGCCGTGGGTGAAGGCGTGATATCTTGTTCGAGAGCCGGATGCGGGAGATCTGCACGTCCGGTTCGATGAGCAGGGAGTGGAAACGGATCGTCTGGCAAGCCCCACAGGCGCGCCGCACGACACCGCGCCACTTCCTGTTGGGGTGGACGGCTCCCAACGGCATCGCAATGTGCCAGATTGAGCTTGTCGAAAGACTCAAACGAGGGAGGCCGTCCGTGGAGCAGATTACCCGTATTGGCGTCGACACGTCAAAGAATGTCTTTCAGTTGCATGGCGTGAACGCGGAGGAAAAGCCCGTTCTCCGCAAGAAGCTGACCCGCACGCAGATGCTTGCTTTCTTCAAGGATCTGCCACCAACCGTCATCGCGATCGAAGCATGCGGCAGCGCTCATCACTGGGCGATGCACCTTGGCTCACTCGGGCATGAGGTGAAATTGATCGCTCCGCAGTTGGCCAAACCGTACGTGAAGCGGGGAAAGAATGATGCGGCCGATGCCGAGGCCCTCTGTGAGGCGATGAGCCGCCCGACGATGCGCTTCGTGCCGGTCAAGACCGCGGACCAGCAAGCGGCTCTGATGCTGGTAGGTATGCGAGACAGGCTGGTCCGGAACAGAACCCAGCTGGCTAACGCAATTCGCGGTTATGCCGCAGAGTTCGGGCTTACGGCAGCTAGAGGCATATCGAGGATTGAGCTGCTTCTTGGCGATATCGCCTCCGATGGTAGTTTGCCGGAGCTATCCCGTGAACTATTTGCGTTTCATCGGCGCGAGTATGAGCTGTTGCAGGCAGAAATCGAAAAAGTCGAAGCCAAACTCATGGAGTGGCATCGCAACGATGAATGTAGCCAGCGTCTTGCCCGGATACCGGGCGTAGGCCCGATTGGCGCATCCCTGCTGATGATGAAAACCCCTGATCCCAGACTGTTCAAATCGGGGCGTGACTTCGCGGCCTGGATTGGTCTCACGCCCAGGGATCATTCAACGGCAGGTCGGGCTCGTCCCGGCGGTATCACGCGCGGTGGAGACGAACACTTGCGAAGCGTGCTGGTCGTGGGCGCCACCTCCGTTCTCAAAAATATCAGGGCGGGGCGCAGCAAGAACTCGTCGCCCTGGCTCGTCAAGCTTTTGGAACGGAGCCAGAAGCCCAAACTTGTGGCCGTCGCTCTGGCGAACAGAATCGCACGCATCGCCTGGAAGCTGATGGTGAGCGGCGAAAGCTACAGGGCGATAACCGCCCAACCAGTTCTGAAAAAGGCAGCGTGAGAGATTGGCCTGTCATGGTTAGCAATCATAGAATGCTACCGTGCTGAGCTGATGTGGGATCTTGCAAGAAACGAGTAGGTGGTTTGATCGATCGATCCGTAACGTGAGACACTCCGTTAGAGTCAGTGGCTGTCAAACAGTCGCCTTCCTGTTTGGAACTCACCTCGCGGAAACCATCTTGGCCAGCGGCTATACACGGCCGCAAAGACAGGTCGGACATATGGTAGCAAGCGATCTGGTCAAAATAACCGCTCAAACGTCTTGCAAGAGGGAGCCGTCCACATATGACTCTACCGTTGTTCGTTCTCCGGCGAAAGCTTTAGGCGAAGATCGTTAAGTGTTACGTTCACCATTGCTGCTGGCCCCGTGTGCCGCCATGATTAACACGGGGGGGGATGGCGCCTGACCGCGCGGGCTTACTGCGCTGCCTTCCTCTCGGTATTGCGCCGCTTGACAAGTTTTTCGAGCTCGTTGGCATTGAGAACCCATGTCCCCGGGTCTTGCGGCCTTCGCGGAACACGGGCCGCGTTGGCAGGATGCGTGCCTGCTCGTTGGTGAAAGGCTTGAAGAGCGAGAAGTGCATGGCGCATTCGAGGAGTCCGATCACCGGCGTCCTGCCATCCGGATCGATCATGGTCTCGGACTTGTCCCAGAAATGTTCATCATTGGGCGCGGCTATCGCTGATCATCACGAATTCAAGGGCTGAATGCCGACATCCGCGCGCATCCCTTCTTCGGCATTTTGTTTTAGCACACGCAGTGATCGCTTGATGATCGGCAAAACGTTTGATAGCGAAACAGTGTGTTCAAATAAGAGACTCAATTAGTATGGCGATTGAACTGGTAGATCGGACGATCTTGGTCAGCGGCGGCGCACGGGGCCTGGGAGCGGCTTTCGCGCAGGCTTGCGCAGAAGCTGGCGCGCGTCTCGCAATCGCGGATATCGATGGCGAGGGCGCCGCCAGCACCGCGCAGCAACTTCGCGCGAACGGTTGCGACGCCGAGGGCTTCGCGGTGGATATCGCCGATGCCGATTCCGTCACTGCGCTCTCGGCCGAAGTCGAGCGGCGCATGGGCGGGATCGACGGGCTGCTCAACAACGCTGCGCTGGCAACCGGTATCGGTGGCAAGACCTTCGAGGAAATCGACATCGATCAGTGGGACCAGGTCATGCGCATCAACGTGCGCGGCACTTGGCTGATGACCAGGGCTTTCGCGCCCATGCTGCGCCGTTCCGCCAAGGGCGGGCGTGTGCTCAACATTGCCTCGGACACTGCACTCTGGGGCGCGCCGCGCCTGTTGCACTATGTCGCGAGCAAGGGTGCCGTCATCAGCATGACGCGCTCGCTCTCACGCGAGCTGGGCGAGGACGGGATCACCGTCAACGCGCTTGCGCCCGGTCTCGTGCGGGTCCCGGCGACCGATTATGTGCCCGAGCAGCGCAAGCAGTTCTACGTGGACGGTGCCGCGATTCGCCGCCCGCAAGTGCCGCAGGATACCGTCGGCGGGGCCGTGTTCCTGCTCAGCGATGCCAGCGCGTTCATTTCAGGACAGATCCTGCCGGTGAATGGCGGCCTGATTTCCGCCTGATCGCTTGATTTCTCCAATATTTTCAGCGGCCGGCGTAGCGATACGTCGGCCGTTTCCGTGCGCCGGGTTAAGCGCTGCCGCGACGGGGCGCCGATCACAAAGACCATTGACAAAAACCACATTTGACGGTTTGATTGCAATACAAACACCGTTTGAAATACGAAACAAACGTCGCATCACAGGTCAGGGAGTTTTCCATGTTCAGCCGCAGTGCATTCACGAGTTCCATGCTGGCGATCGCCGTCGCCGCTTTGCCGCACGTCGCTGCCGCGCAGGATGCGCAGGCGCCCGCCGCCGAGAACGAAGGCCTGGGCGAGATCGTCGTCACCGCCACAAAGCGTTCGGAAGACTCCCAGAAGACCGCCACCGCGCTGCAGGTCTTCACGCCTGACCAGCTCAAGAAGAACGGCATTGCCGACGTCTCGGGCCTGACCACGGTTTCGCCCAGCCTCAACATCGGCGCCAGCTCGGGTGCGGCGTTCCTGTCGATCCGCGGCGTCGCCAGCCGCGACTTCACCGAGATCGGCGACAGCGCCATCGCGGTCAGCATCGACGACCAGTACCTGCAGCGCCCGACCGGCATCAACGCAAGCTTCTACGACCTGGAGCGCATCGAAGTGCTGCGCGGCCCGCAGGGCACGCTCTACGGCCGCAACGCCACCGGCGGCGCCGTGAACATCATCACCAAGAAGCCGACCGACCAGCTTGAGGGCTACGTCTCGGTCGAGGGCGGCAACTACGACACGATCAACGCCGACGCGGCCGTCAACATTCCCATCGCACAAGGCGTCGCGATGCGCGCCTCGGCGGTCTCGCGCTACAACGACGGCTTCCGCAACAACGGCGATGCCGGTCGCGGCGACAGCACCAACGTCAAGGGCGGCCGCCTGCAGTTCCTGCTGACGCCGACCGATCGCCTCAAGGTCCTGCTCAGCGGCGACTACATGCACCTGGGCGGTTCGGGCGCGGTCTACGACGGCGTCAAGCTGACCACCGTGAACGGCGTCGTCACCACCACGCCCAAGGACAAGGCCGGTGCGGCGACCCACTTCGACCTCAGCACGCGCGGCAAGATGGATACCACCAACATCCGCGCGCTTGGCCGCGTCGACTACGACCTCGACTTCGCGACCGTCAGCTCGATCACCGGCTACATGAAGCAGGACCTGTTCAGCCGCTGGGACAACGACGGCCAGGCCGACAAGTACTACATCTATACCCGTGACGAGGTGTCCGAGGACTTCAGCCAGGAGCTGCGCATCGCCTCGAACAACAAGTCGGGCTTCATCTGGCAGGCGGGTCTCTACTACTTCAACGAAGACCTGACGCTCGCCAACTTCTTCGACAACGACGTCAGCGGCTCGCCGGTCAACCTGCGCGAATACCACTATGACGTGACCACCCGCTCGAAAGCGGCGTTCGGCCAGGTGTCGTACGACCTGCTCGACAACCTGCGGGTCTCGGGCGGCATCCGCTACACCGAGGACATGAAGAGCCGCAAGGGCTACAGCTGGGTCGGCAGCTTGACGCAGGACACCAGCGACGGCGTTGCCGAGCGCACCTACGGCACCGACGACACCCGCGCGAAGTGGACCAAGGTGACCTGGCACGGCGGCATCGACTACACGCTCAGCCCTGAGAACATGATCTATGCCAAGGTCGACAGCGGCTACAAGTCGGGCGGCTTCAACAACTTCGGCCTCGGCAACTACGATCCCGAGACGCTGATCGCCTACGAACTCGGTTCGAAGAACCGCTTCTTCGACGACAAGCTGCAGGTGAACCTCAGCGCCTTCTGGTATGACTACAAGGACCAGCAGGTCTCGCAGGTCATCGGCGCCGACACGATCGTCGTCAACGCTGGCAAGTCGCGCATCAAGGGCATCGAGGCGGAAACCGTCGCGGCGCTGTTCGCGGGCAGTCGCATCGACTTCTCGGTCACGTATCTCGACGCCAAGTACCGCGACTTCTGCACCAACAAGACCACGGCCGGCGTCTGCACCGTGGACTACCAGGGCAACTACCTCGTCCAGTCGCCCAAGTGGTCGATCAACGCCGGCATCCAGCAGAGCTTCGCGGCGCTGGGCGGCGAGTTCACCGCACGGGCGCAGACGCAGTACCGTTCGGAACAGTGGATGAGCTACTTCAACCGCTCGACCGAACGGCAGGGTTCCTACACCCGCACCGACCTCAGCCTCGAGTACGTGCCGGATAACACGAACCTGTCGGTCCAGGCCTATGTCCGCAATCTCGAGAACAGCGTCGTATTGACCGAGGCGGCGCAGAGCGGCCTCTACGGTGCCATCCGCAGCCAGTACGCGCCGCCGCGTACGTATGGTGTGCGCGCGACCTTCCGCTGGTAAAACGGCGAGGGGGCGCGGCGCCTACCCATCCTCCTCCCAACTGCCGCGTCCCCTTCTTTCCTTACCTTCGGAGATCACCGATGCCGCGCATGACGTCCATCCTCGCCCTTGCTCTCGCCACGCTGGCCGCCCATCCGGCGGCGGCGCGCGAGGGCAAGGCGCAGCAGCCCGAGATCGGCACCCGATCCGCGCCGGTGCTGACGGTGGACGGCCTGCGTTTTCGCGACCTCGACCGCAACGGCTGCCTCGATCCTTACGAGGACTGGCGGCTGCCCGCGGCGAAGCGCGCGAAGGATCTGACCGCGCGCATGACTATGCCCGAAAAGGCGGGCATGATGATGCATGCGGTGAATTCGGGCTATTTCGGCGCGGGGGGCACCGTGCTCGACCAATTGGCTCCGCCGCCTCCCGGCGCGCTCAAACCGCCGGTCAACGTGACGGGCGTGCCCGGCTTCGATCGCGCCGACAAGCCGAGCCCCCGCGATCTCATTCTCAATCGCCATGTGCGCTATATCATGACCTCGCCGGGCGGTTCGCCCGCCGATGCCGCGCGCTGGGCCAATGCGCTGCAGGAGATGGCCGAAAGCGCGCGCCTGGGCGTGCCGATCGTGTTCAGCGCCGACCCGATCCACACCACCAACCGCCTGCCGGGCGGCGCGCTGCCGCCGCCGGACCGCGTGAAGATCACCTCCAGCTGGCCCGACCAAATCGGGCTCGGCGCGGCGCGCGACCCGGCGCTGACGCATCGTTTCGGCGAAGTCGCCTCCGCTGAACTGCGCGCGATGGGCTTTCGCATGATCCTCAACCCGATGGCCGACGTGGTCAGCGAGCCGCGCTGGAATCGCATTCCTGGCACCTTCGGCGAGGATGCGAAGCTGAACGGCGAACTCGCCGCGCAGTTCATCCTGGGCGCGCAGGGCACGAAGCTGGGCCCCGATGGGATCATGGCGACGGTCAAGCACTTCCCCGGCGACGGCCCGGTGGAGCACGGCCTCGATCCGCACAATCCCTATGGCAAGAGGCTAGTCTATCCCGGCAAGCTGCAAAAGCTGCACTACGAAGCGTTCGCGCCGTCGTTCCGCGCAGGCGTGGCCTTCGCGATGGGCAGCTACGGCATCCCGACCTGGACCGACACCGTCGCCTCCAGTTTCTCGCGCAAGGTTATGACCGACCTGCTGCGTACCAAGATGCACTTCAAGGGCGTGGCCATCACCGACTGGATGCATGCCCAGCCCTGGGGTCTGGAAGACGAGCCGAAGATCGAACGCGAGCGGCGCATGGTCTGGGCGGGGATGGACCAGCTCGGCGGCGAGCACGAGACCTCGTACATCATCGACCTCGTCAGGCAGGGCAAGCTGACCGAAAAGCGCATCGACGTCTCGGTGCAGCGCGTGCTCGAACCGATGTTCGCGATGGGGCTTTTCGAGAACCCCTACGTCGATCCCGAAGCTGCGCTGCGCGTGGTCAAGGCGCCCGAATACGTGGCCGAGGGCGAGCTGGCACAGCGCAAGTCCATCGTCCTGCTCAAGAACGCGGGCGGCGTCCTGCCGCTGGCGCCCGGCAAGAAGGTGGCGCTGGAAGGCTTCGCCGCGACGCCCACGGCGCTGGCGGGCAGCGTGACCGATGCTGCCATGGCCGATGTCATCGTCGTCAAGGTCAACGCGCCTTATGCCGACAACAAGACCGGGCAGGCCTTCTTCGTGCGCACCCATGAAGGTACCCCCGTCTTCGCGGGCGCCGACAATGCCGATGAGCTGGCGATGATCCGCAAGGCCGTCGCCACCGGCAAGCCGGTCGTCGTGGTCATGAGCATGGAGCGTCCTGCCGTCCTTGCCGAATTCATCGACACCGTGCCCGGCATGATCGCCACCTTCGGTTCGGGCGACGATGCGCTTGCTGACGTGCTGACCGGCGCTTTCAAACCCACGGGCAAGCTGCCCTTCGCGCTCCCCGCCGACGCTGCCTCCGTCGAGCAGCAGGCCGAGGATGTGCCCTTCGATTTCGCGGCTACCGCGTACCCGTTCGGCTTCGGCCTTTCCTATCCTCCCCGGAAAAACTGACACCATGGAAGTGATCGACACCCCAATGACGCAGACCGCAGCGACCACCGAGACGCAGACCACCGTTGGCGCCCTGATCGCGCAGCTGCTGGCGCACTGGGGCGTCAGCCACGTCTTCGGCGTCATCAGCATCCACAACATGCCGATCCTCGACCCCTTGGGCGAGCAGGGTGCGATTCGCTACATCTCCGCGCGCGGCGAGGCCGGCGCGCTCAACATGGCCGACGCGCATGCGCGCGTCACCGGCAACCTGGGCGTCGCGTTCACCAGCACCGGCACCGCAGCGGGCAACGCGGCGGGTGCGATGGTCGAGGCCCTGACGGCGGGCTCGCCGGTCATGCACATCACCGGGCAGGTCGAACTGGAGCACCTCGACCTCAACCGCGCCTACATCCACGAGGCGCCCGCGCAGATGCAGATGCTGGGCGCGGTGTCGAAGGCCGCCTTCCGCATCACCTCGCCCGATCAGGTGGTCGAGACGATGCGCGCCGCCGCCGAGGCCGCGCTGTCGGCGCCCACCGGCCCGGTTTCGATCGAAATTCCGGTGGACGTGCAGGCTGCAGCCATGCCGATGCCCGCCGTGCTGCCCGAACTCTCGCCCAGGCGCCCGGCCACCGATGCGGCAAAGATCGCCGCGCTGGCGGACATGCTCGCCGCCGCGAAGAAGCCGGTGATCCTGCTGGGCGGCGGTGCACGCGGCGCCGAGGCCGAAGCGACCGCGCTGGCCGACAAGGGCATCGCCATCGTCACCTCCACCAATGGTCGCGGCGTCGTCGCCGAGACGCACGCCATCTCGCTGGGCGCGTTCAACTGCACGAAGGAAGTGCAGGCGCTCTACGACGAGGCAGACCTGATGATCGTCGCCGGTTCGCGCCTGCGCGGCAACGAGACGTGGATCTACAAGCTGCGCCTGCCCGCCAAGGTCGCGGTGATCGACGCCGACGAGACCTCGGACGGCCGCAGCTACGCCAACGACCTGTTCATCCACGGCGACGTCAAGGCGACTTTCGCGGGCCTGCTGGAAGCGCTGGGCGACAAGGCCTACGACGCCGCATGGGGTGAGACCATCCGCGCCGCGCGCGAGGTGATGCACACCGCCATGCGCAAGAGCCTGGGCGCCTACGACCGCCTCGTCGACGAGATCCAGGCCCGCATCCCCGCCGATGCGGCATGGGTGCGGGACGTGACGATCTCCAACTCGATGTGGGGCAACCGCTTCCTGCAGGTCGGCAACACCCGTGCAGGCGTCCATGCCGTCGGCGGCGGCATCGGGCAGGGCCTGCCGATGGCGATCGGCGCGGCCTTCGGCACGCCCGGCGGCGCCTATGCGCTGAGCGGCGACGGCGGCCTGACCCTGTGCCTCGGCGAACTCGCCACGTTGGCCGAGGAAGACCCCGACGTGACCCTCGTGCTGATGAACGACAAGGGCTACGGCGTGATCCGCAATATCCAGGACGTGGAGTACGGCGGCCGCCGCCACTACTCGAACATCCGCGTGCCGGACTTCGCGATGGTCGCCGCCTCGATCGGCCTGCGCCATGAGAAGGTGAGCGACATCGCCGAAGTCGGCGCCGCGCTCGACCGCGCGCGGGCCACGCCGGGCGCCGCCATCGTCGAGATCGACATGCTGGCGATCGGCGCCTACCCGCAGGCCTTCGCCGGCCCGCCGCGCAAGGACTGAGCATGGCGAGCATCGCACCCCCGCGCATCGGCCTGATCGGCGACGGCGGCATTTCGCGCGCCGTGCGCGAGGCGCTGGGCGGGGCCGTGCCGATCGTCGGCATCCTCGCGCGCTGCCCGCGCGAGGGGCTGGACGAGGCGCTGCGCGTCGAGACCGTGGCCGACCTGCTGGCCCGCGCTCCCGACATCATCGTCGAATGCGCGGGGCACGAGGCGGTGCGCGCCTATGGCGCCGACGTGCTGCGGGCCGGATTGTCCCTGATGATCGTCTCCACTGGCGCGCTGGCCGATCCGGCGCTTGCGGAAGCGCTGTCCGCAGCGGCCGAGGAAGGCGGCGTACAGCTCGTCCTCGCCTCGGGCGCGATGGCCGGGATCGAGGGGCTTTCCGCCGCGCGTCTCGGCGGGCTGGAGCGTGTGCGCTACACCGGCCGCAAGCCTGCTCTGGCATGGCGCGGTACGCCTGCCGAAGGTCTGCTCGACCTCGCCGCGCTGATCGAACCTGCCGTGTTCTTCCGGGGCGATGCGCGCCAAGCCGCGCTGACCTACCCGAAGAACTCCAACGTCGCGGCCACCGTGGCGCTGGCGGGCATCGGCTTCGACCGTACCGAGGTGGAACTGGTCGCCGATCCGACGATCGCCACCAACGTCCACGAACTGAGCTTCGAGGGCGCCGACGGCTCCTTTGAAGTGCGCATCGCCGGGGCGCCCTCTGCCGCCAACCCCAAGACTTCCGCGCTGACCGCGCACAGCATCGTGCGCCTGCTTCACGGCATGGCCGCACCGATCGTTATCTGAGAACTTGTCAGGACTTTGGCCATGACCCAGCTGCTTTCCCCCGCCGACGTCGACTTTTCCGAAATCTGCGTGGGCGGCGTTTTCGGGCCGGGCAGCGGCGGCACCGCGCGCAGCATCGATCCGACCGACGGCACGCTGGTCGCCGATTACGGTATCGCCGGGCTGGACAATGTCGAGGACGCGGTGGCGATGGGGCAGGCTGCCATGGCCGATCCGGCGTGGCGTAATCTCAAGGCCCATGAGCGCGCCCGCGTGCTCTACCGCATCGGCGACATGATCGGGGCCCATGCCGACGCGATCGCCGCGCTGCAGACCCGCGACACCGGCAAGACACTGATCGAAACCCGCGCCCTCGCGATGTCGGCGGCGGGCACTTTCCGCTATGTCGCATCGACGCTCGAGACGCTCGACGAGGACCTGACGCCGTCGCGTGGGCCGTGGGTGACGATGTCCGTGCACGAACCGCTTGGCGTGGTCGCTGCCATCACGCCGTGGAATTCCCCGATCGCCAGCGACGCCCAGAAGGTCGCACCTGCGCTGGCGGCGGGGAATGCCGTGATCCTCAAGCCCGCCGAGTGGACGCCGCTGGTCTCGCTGTTCTTCGCGCGGCTGGCCTACCGCGCCGGTCTGCCCAAGGGGCTGCTCTCGGTCCTGCCGGGGCCGGGCCGGGTGATCGGTGATGCGCTGGTGCGCCACCCGCTCGTCAAGAAGGTGTCCTTCACCGGCGGCACCGTCACCGGCGTGCGCATCGCGGAAATCGCGGCGAGCAAGCTGATGCCGGTCTCGCTCGAACTGGGCGGCAAGTCGCCCACCATCGTCTTCCCCGATGCCGACATCGAGGAGGCGATCGCGGGCGTGCTCTACGGCGTGTTCAGCTCCACCGGGCAGTCGTGCATCGCGGGTTCGCGCCTGTTCGTGCATGAAAGCATCCGCGAGGAGTTCGTCAGCCGCCTGGTTGAGCGCTCGAAGGCGCTGCGCATGGGCCGGGGCGATGCGCCGGGCACGCAGATGGCGCCGATGATCCACCACCGCCACCGCGACCATGTCGCCGCGATGGTCGATGCCGCTGTGGCCGCAGGCGCGCGCGTGCTGTGTGGCGGCGAAGTGCCGCAGGGCGAATTCGCCGAGGGCGCGTGGTATCCGCCGACGATCCTCGACACCGTGACCAACACCGACACCATCTGCCGCGAGGAAGTGTTCGGCCCGGTGCTGGCGGTCCTGTCGTGGCGCGACGAGGAAGACCTCGTCGCGCAGGCCAACGACAACGAATACGGCCTCGCCTGCGGCATCTGGACACGCGACTACAAGGCCGCCTGGCGCATCGCGCGCCGGATCGAGGCGGGCACGGTCTGGATCAACACCTACAAGCAGTTCAGTTCCTCCACGCCGTTCGGCGGCGTGAAGGACAGCGGCCTCGGCCGTGAAAAGGGACGGCACTGGATTCAGGCCTACATGAACCAGAAGGCGATTTACTGGGGAATGTCCGAAGAACCCATAGGCTGGGGTTGATCCAGGGGTCATTGCCGGTCAAAGACTTCGGTTCCTGTTTAGTAGTCGAGACACGATGACCCAGCCCGAAACTTCGCCGGATATCGACGAGCGCTACATCGTGCCCGGCCTCGTCAGGGGCTTGCAGGTCCTGCAAAGTTTTACCCGCGAACGACAGGAACAGACCGTCGCCGAAGTGGCGCGCCAGATCGGCGCGACCCGCTCGACCGCGTTCCGGCTGGTCTATACGCTTGAATATGCAGGCTATCTGCGCCGCATCGCGGACGGCAAGCGTTACCAGCTGGGCAGCCGGGTGCTGGAACTCGGCTACAGCTTCCTCGCGGGCAAGGATCTGATCGAAGTCGCCAACCCAATCCTTGCGCGCCTGCGTGACGACACTGGCACTTCGACGCATCTGGTGGTGCGCGAAGGGCGCGACGCGGTCTACATCGCGCGGTTCCAGGGCAATACCAGCCTCATCAGCGCCGTCACCGTCGGTTCGCGCCTGCCGGCGCACGCCACCGCGCCGGGCCGCGTGCTGCTGGCGAACATGAGCCTGTCGGAAGTCGTGGCACTCTACGAGAGCTTCGAGTTCACCAAGTACACCGACGCCACACCCGACAGCATGGGCGATCTCGTCAGCCTCGTCGAAGGCGACCGCAAGCGCGGGACGGTGGTGAGCTGGGGGTTCTACGACAGCAACGTCGCCAGTGTGGCGGTGCCGGTCTATGACGCATCGGGCGAAGTGGCGGCGGCAATCTCGATCAGCTGCCCGATCAACACTTTCGACCGCGAGACGTTCGAGGGCCGCATCTCCACGCAAGTGGAGCGCGCGGGCATGGAGATTTCGCGTGGTCTCGGATACCGCGCTGGCATCTGACGCCTTCGGCCATACCGTTCGGCCACCCTGCCCGGCACCGGGGCATTGCGACGGTGCCGGGCGCGGCCGGCTTTAGTGGAAGAAGAACCATAGCAGCAGAATGACGGGGATAGGAACGCCGATCAGCCACAACAGGATACCCTTGCCCATGTCCGTTCTCCTTTATTTCTCAGGACAATGGACCACTGCTATCTTAGTTCCGCCCCGGTCCCGCTCCTGACCGCATCGCGCAGCCTCCGCAGGAACTTGAGCGTGGCCGCCGATGGATCGTCCGCCCTTTCGTGCAGCACGCGGATACCCCACTGGCTCAGCACCATCTGCTGCACCGGATCCTGCTTGGGGGAGAACACGAAGGACGGCGGCCGATCGCGCTCTCGTCCCGATTCCTGCCACATCTGCCACAGCCGGTAGAGCAGCATGCGGATGTTGAGGTCCGACATGCTGTAGCCCAGGAACAGCAGCGTGCGGCCCATCGCGTCGGCCTTGAACTTGATGTCGAGCGGGGAGTCGAACGCCAGGCGGCGGAAGTAGTCGGTTTCGGCCAGAACCAGCGATTCGTCATCGTCGAAGTCGCCATGGAACTTGACGATCTGCGGCAAGCCCCGCTCGGCGTTGACGATGTCGCTGGTGTTGGCCACCTTCACGAACTCGCGCCCGTGGGCCTGGTAGGCGATCTCGAGGTTGTTGTCGTAGTTGGTGGTGTAGACCAGCGGGAAATCGAGATCGACGATGATATCGTGGATTTCCGATTCCCGCACCTTGTCGCTGCAGACCGACCAGGTGCGGTCCATCCAGCTGCGCAAAGGGCCGATGCTGCCGTTCTTGAGGCGGTAGTATTCCGATAGAGTCTGGTAGGACCAGCCGGACTGGTGCGGCATGTCCTCCAGCCCGAGTTCGCGCTTCATGTGGTCTATCAGCTCGTGCCACGAAGGCAGGCCGACGCTCATCGAAAGGCCGGCGCCGGCGAACAGCAGGACGCGCCGGTCCCGCACCGCCGCCGCAAGCTCCTCGAAGCTGGCGACGATCATGCCGGTACCGGCTCGCGCTTCGTCACCGGCAGCAGCGCCAGCGCGCAACAGGCCGCTGCCATCAGGCCGGTGGCGATGGTCATCACGGCGCCGTAGCCGCCGCTGGCGTCGCGTACGAAGCCGAACAGCGCCGGGCCGATCGACGAGCCGACGAGGAACGCCGCCAGCAGGTAGCCGTAGATCGCCGCGAAGGCGCGCTGGCCGAAGTAGCGGCTGATGAACAGGGCGATGACGTCGCTCTCCGCGCCGAAGCCGAGGCCGATCGTGAGTGCCACCATGACCAGCAACCCCATACCCGCATGCGCGCCCACGCTCACCGCCAGCACGAAGCCCAGCGCCGAGCAGGCGAAGAAGGCGATGGCGACGCGCGGCACCGGGAAGTGGTCCGCCAGCCAGCCCACCAGCACGCGGCCCGCGATCGTCGAGAGGCCGTAGGCCGAGGCGACGGCGGCGGCCTGCCCGGTGCTGAGCCCGTGGTCGAGCGCCAGCAGCGAGATATGCGGCACGATCCCGGTGAGCGCCACCGAGGCGAGCAGGATCGCTGCCGCCATCAGCGCGAATTCGCGGGTGCGGCGCGCTTCCGCCAGCGTCAGGCCGGCGACGGCGGTGGTGGAGGCGAGGGTGGCGGTCACGGCAGCCGGACGTGCCAGCGCCAGGTTGCAGAAGAATGGCACCGTCATCACCAGCAGCGCCAGCGCCGAGAGCGCGACGCGCCAGTCGAGAGCCGAGAGCAGGGCGCCCGCGATCAGCGGCATCACCACGTAGCCGACGCCGAGGCCCGCTGCCGCGATGCCGATGGCAAGGCCGCGATGCTGCACGAACCAGCCGGTGATGAGCTTGGAATAGCTGATGCTCTGAGTCGCCACCGTCGTTGCACCCCATGCGAAGGTCACGGCGTACAGCAGCGGCAGGCTTCCCGCCAGATAGGCGAGCGCCGGGAACCCGAGGGCCAGCGCGATCATTGCCGGGAAAAGCAGGCGGCGCACGCCATGCCGGTCGAGCAGCGATCCCGTCAGCGGCGAGACGAGCACGCCTGCGACGTTGAAGAAGGTCAGCGCCAGCATGATCGCGCCGCGGCTCCAGCCGTGTTCGGATACGAAATGCGGGGCGAACAGGCCGAAAGTGCCGAAGATCATCGGGCCGGGGCTGAAGGCGAGGCCGATCACCGCGGCGGCGAGCACGCGCCAGCCGGGATAGCCCAGGTTCGATTCCGCAAGTGCGGAGCCGTCAGATGTCATGGATGCGGCCCTCATGTATCATAATTGAGACGGATTATTCCTATGTCAAACATATCGCCTTGCAAAGCCCGAAATCGGAGTCTCGAAACCGGACGCAATCAGCCCCGCTTGACAGGTAGGCTTCGTTGCGGCACCAATCCCATATCGTAGACAATGGTTCGTATATCAAACATGAGGGTCGCGATGCGGTACAATCTCTATCTCGCCGAAACCGGCGACGCCAAGGGCGGCGGTCGCTTCATCGAAGAGCCCGATCAGGTTGACAACTTCGTCTTCCAGACGCGCGGCGGTCCGCTCGATCCGTTCGAGCAGGCGCTGTCGCAGGCCCTGACCGCCGCGTTCGATGCCGGCGCGTTCGAGTTTCCCGAACTCGTCGCCGCGCTCAATGCCGGCGGCAGCCGCGCGCCTGACGGCGCCGCGTGGACCGAGCCGACGCTCGATGCCGAACTCGATCGTCTCGGCCAGGCGCTCTTCCAGCCCGTTTCCGGAGGCATCGCCGCATGAACGCTCCCGCCAAGATCGCAGCGAGCCCCATCACCGCAGGCCAGCGCCTTAACGAAGGCCTGCGCGAGATGTGGTATCCCGTCGCGCCCAGCTGGATGCTCCAACAGGCGCCGCTGGGCCTGACCCGCCTGTCGCAGCGCATCGTCCTATGGCGCGACGCCGACGGCGGCGTGAAGGCGATCGACGACCGCTGCCCGCATCGCGGCGCGCGGCTGTCGATGGGCTGGAACCTGGGCGACCGCGTCGCCTGCTGGTACCACGGCGTCGAAGTGAACGGCGAAGGTCGGATCGAGGACATTCCCGCGCTCGCCAAGTGCGTGATGAAGGGCCGCCAGCTCAACCGTGCCTTCCCGGCAGTGGAACGCGCAGGCGCGATCTTCGTCTGGTTCGGCGAGGGTGAGCCTGCGCCGCTCGAACTGCCTGAGGAAATCTCCGGCGGCGAATGGGCCGACATCCTGTGCACCGCGCACTGGAAGTGCAACTGGCGCTATGCCGTCGACAACGTCATGGACCCGATGCACGGCGCGTACCTGCACGCCCAGAGCCATTCGATGGCCGAAGGCGACAAGACCGCGACCATGCGCGCGCGCGACACCGAGTCCGGTTTCGTCTTCGAGAAGACCAACCAGACCGGCGTCAACTTCGACTGGACCGAAGTGGGCGTTACCGGCGCGCTGTGGCTGCGCCTGTCGATCCCCTATGGCAAGTCGGCAGGGCCGGGCGGCTCGTTCGGCATCGTCGGCATGGTCGTGCCGGTGGACGAGACCAGCTGCCGCGTGTTCTTCTGGCGCTGCCGCAAGGTACAGGGCTGGTCGCGCAATGCGTGGAAGTTCCTCTACCGTGCGCGTCTGGAATCGCTGCACTGGGACGTGCTGGAGCAGGATCGCCTGATCCTCGAAGGCATGGACGACAAGGCCCGCGAACAGGAAGCGCTCTACGCCCACGACGGGGGCATCGTGCGCCTGCGCCGCATGCTCGACCAGCTGGCGGCGGCCGAAGTCGCGAGCGCGTCCGAGCCTGCCTGCGAGCACGAGCGGGCCTGAGCCCATGCCCGAGTCCTCCCTGGAACGCGGGGTCAGGGTGCTGCGCCAGTTCGGGCGCGAGCGGCCCCGGCTGGGCGCCGCCGATCTCGGCGCGGCGCTCGGCATCCCGCGCTCCAGCCTGCACCGGCTGCTGGCCGAGATGGTCGACATGGGGCTGCTGCGGCGCGACGGCGACGGGCGCTATGCGCTCGACGCCGGGGTGTTGCTGCTGGGGCACGAATTCCTCGCCTCGCAGGATGTCGTCGCGCTGGCGCGGCCGGTGCTGGAAGCGCTGAGCGCGAGCACCGGCTGGACCACCAACCTGGCGGTTCGGCAGGGCGCCTCGATCCTCTACCTCGTGCGCTGCCGGGGCGAGGGCGCGGTGACCGAGAACGTCTCGGTCGGCGCCACGCTGCCCGCCCACGCGACCCTGATGGGGCGCGTGCTGCTGGCCGGGCTGGCCGGCGCGGACGTTGCGGCGCTTTACGAAGCCCATGTCTTCGGCGATCGCGGCGATGCGGTGCCTTCCTCGCTGCAGGCCTTGCTGGAGCAGCTTGAACGGGACCGCGCCGCCGGGTGCCTGGCCAGCGACGGCTATTACGAGACCGGCCTCGCCGTCGTCGCCGCGCCGGTGCGCGAGCGCGGTGACAGCATTGCCGCCGCGATCAACGCCACCCGCGCGGGCGCCAGCGCCGCCGAGGCGGTGCGCGTGCGCGCCGCGGTGATCGAGGCGGCCGATACCATTTCTGCGCTGATGGGCGGATCGCCTGCAGCGTTCGTCAATTCCAATGGAGAACGGGCATGGCCCTCCACGACAGCAGCCTGACCGGCATCGAAGCGGTCCAGTTTTCGACCACCGACCTTGCCGAAGCCACGCGTTTCCTCGGCGATTGGGGCCTGACCGACGCGGGCAGCGATTCCGCCTGCCTGCGCTACGTCACCCGTGACGGCGCCGAAGTCGAAGTGCGCCACTGCGACGATCCGGCCCTGGCACCCGGCGTGGAAGAGGGCGCCAGCTTGCGCGCCGTCACCTGGGGCGTGACCGACGAGGCTGCACTTGCCGCGCTGGCGCTGCGTCTTGGCAGCGATGCCGCGCCGGACGCCGATGGCCTGCTCAGCATCAAGGATCCCACCGGCTTCACCCACCGCTTCCGTGTGCGCCAGCGCGGCGAAGCGGTAGCGGATGTGCAGTTGGTCAACGGCCCCGGCCGCGCCAATCGCGTGGACAGCCGCTCGACGGTCTACACCAGGCCCGCGCCGATCGGCATCGGCCATGTCGTGTTGTTCATCGATGACCTTGACGCGACGCTGGATTTCTTCACCAGGCGCCTCGGCTTCGTGGTCAGCGACAGCTACCCCGGCCACGCCGCGTTCCTGCGCTGCCGTACGCCGGGGCCGCACCACGATGCCTTCGTGCTGCGTCGTCCCGGCAAGCCCGGCGTCAACCACGTGGCCTTCACCGTGGGCAACATCCACGAGGTCTTCGGCAGCGGCCTGTCGATGAGCGCGAAGGCCTGGACCACCGATATCGGTCCGGGCCGCCATCCGATCTCGTCGGCCTATTTCTGGTACTTCCGCAGCCCGATGGGCGGCTCGTGGGAGTTCTACGCCGACGACGACTACTGCACCGCCGACTGGGTGCCCAGCGAGTTCGAGCGGAGGCCCGAACTGTTCGCCGAATGGGCCATCGCGGGCGGCATTGACGGCAATACACGGCGCCAGGCACGCGGCGCCTGATCTCGAAATCTCAGGAGGAACAGTGATGGAAGACACCGCAGCGCCCGCGCGCAACAAGATCGTGCCCGAGGGCAAGACCCTCGCCGAATGGGTCGACAGCCGCCTTGCGCGCTATGAGACGCGCAAGCTCGACTGGAACGCCCTGAAGTTCCAGGCCGACTTCGATCCCAAGTACAAGCGCGCCCAGATGCGCTACGTCGGCACCGGCGCCACCGGCGTTGCCAACGACACCAACACCGTCGCGGCAGAGCACTTCACCTTCTCGACGATGGTGCTCCCCGCAGGCTGCGAAGGCCCGCTCCACCTCCACGACGACGTCGAGGAAGTGTTCTTCATCCTGAAGGGCAACAAGGTGAAGCTGATGTTCGAGGCCGAGGGCGAATATTACGAGACGTACGTGCGCGAGCGCGATCTCGTCTCGGTCCCGGCGGGCATCTATCGCGGCCTCGTCAACGAGGGCATCGAGGAAGCGCTGATGATCGTGTGCCTGGGCACCAACGTTCCCGAGACGCCGACGTATCCGCCCGAGCATCCGCTCTCGCAGGTGAAGCGTCCCAAGCCGATCAACGCGGACGCATAATGGACCTCGCGCCGCCCGATCTTTCAGCACGCCTCGACGCCATCGCCCCGCTGCGCGAAGGCGCCGGGTTCAGCTGGCGCGAGGCCGGAGAGGGCACGCGGACGCCGCTCGTGCTGCTGCACGGCATCGGCTCCAATGCCGGAAGCTGGGTGGGGCAGTTCGAGGCGTTCGCCGCCGAGCGGCGGGTGATCGCCTGGAATGCGCCGGGGTACGGCGGAAGCGTGCCCTTGCCGGCCGGTACTCCCGTCGCCGGGGACTATGGCGCGGCTTTGTGGCGCCTTATGGACCACTTGGGTGCCGCTCAGTGCATCCTTGTAGGGCAGTCGCTGGGGGCGATCATGGCGACGGCTGCGGCTCGGATCGCACCTCCGCGGGTGGCGGCGCTGGTGCTCGCCAGCCCGGCGACCGGCTATGCGGTGCCCCCGGGCGCGGACCTTCCGGAGACGATTTCGCGGCGGATTTCCGACATTCGCGAGCTTGGCTCCGAAGGCATGGCCGAGCGCCGCGCCATGCGCCTCGTTACCGACAAGGCCTTGCCTGAAGTGCGTGCGCTGGTGCGCAGCGCGATGGCATCGGTGAACCCGGACGGCTACGAACAGGCGGTGCGCCTGCTCGCCGCCAGCGACCTTCCGGCGTTGCTGCACGGCGTGTCGCGGCCCGGCATGGTGCTGTGGGGGGCTGAGGACGTGGTGACCCCGCCGGCCGGTTGCCGCCGCATCGCCGAAGCCTTCTCAGGCGTGCAAGGCATTGAAATACCAGGGCTTGGTCACGCGTTCGCGACCGAAGGCCCGCTGCAATTCAACGAGGCGATCCGGCCGGTCCTGGCCGCCGTCGATCGCGCAGGAGGAAACTGAAGCTATGGATCTGGGTCTCGCAGGCCGCGTCGCGGTCGTCACCGGCGGATCGTCCGGCATCGGCCTCGCCACCGCACGCCGTTTCCTCGACGACGGCGCGAGCGTGGTGATCTGTGGCCGTGATCGGGAGCGCCTGGACAGCGCCGTCGCGCAGCTTGGCGGTGGGGATAATCTCCATGCCGAAGCCTGCGACGTGCTTGATCCCGAGGCCGTGCAGCGCCTTGCCGAGAACACGGTCAATCGCTTCGGCAAGGTCGATATCCTCGTCAACAACGCCGGGCAGGCGCGCCTGAGCACGTTCGCCAGCACGCTCGACACGGACTGGGACGCGGAACTGAAACTCAAGTTCTTCAGCGTGATACATCCAACCCGCACGTTCCTGCCGTTGCTTCAGGCCAGCGATGCGGGCGCGGTCGTGGTCGTCAATTCGCTGCTGGCGCGCCAGCCGGAACCGCACATGGTCTGCACTTCCGCTGCGCGTGCTGGTGTACAGAACCTGGTCAAGTCGCTCAGCGTCGAACTGGCGCCCAAGGTGCGGGTGAATTCCATCCTCATCGGCACCGTCAACAGCGGGCAGTGGGAGCGCCGCTACAGGGAGCGTGCGGCTCCGGGCGTCACGTACCAGGAATGGCTGACCGGTCTCGCGCGCGAAAAGCACATTCCGCTGGAGCGCTTCGGGGAACCGGAGGAGACGGCAGCGGCGATCGTATTCCTGGCATCTCCGGCTGCGGGCTTCATTACGGGCGCCGCGCTGGAAGTGGCGGGCGGTGTGTCGCGGTTCGCATGATGCGCTTCGCTCTCGGCAGGCGCAGCCATCGACGGGCGCTCTGCATGCTGGGCTTCGCCGCCGCCATACTCGGGCAGCCTGTGCTTGCCCGGCCCGATGACAAGGTCACGTACCTGTTGCCCGCGCCCAGGGAGGCGATCGTGCTTGCCCCGTTCCTGCTGGCCGAGCAGGAGGGGCGCTACCGCCGCGAAAAGCTGGACGTCCGGTTCGTCGTGGTTCCGGGCGGCTTCAACGTCGGCGAGGCTCTGGCGCGCGGCGAAGGCGATCTCGGCGGCGCCAGCGGCGATACGCCGATCCTGCTGCGCTCGGCGGATCTGCCGGTCAAGGGCATCGCGCTGCTGGGCCGGCATTCTTTCCTCACGCTCGTCACCCGTCACGACAGCTTCGAGACGTCGGGTAGCTTCGAGGGCAAGGCCATCGATGTGCCGTCGCTGAAGGACACCTCCTACTACGCGGTGCAGAGGATGGCAGAGGGCTCGTCCGGAAGCTCCCTGCGGATCAGCACGCAAGCGCGTCCTCCGGCCGAACTGATCGCCGCGCTCGGTTCGCGCCGCATCGATGGATTCATCGGGACGGTCGACTGGGGCGTGAAGGCCGAACGCGAGGGCCTCAGGCTCGACTACCGGGAACTGGATGCGATCTATCCGGCGATGGCGCAGGCGATCATGGCGTCGGAAACCACGATCGCGGCGAAGCCGAAGGTCCTGCGCAGGTTCGTGCGTGCGACCCTGCAGATGATCCGGCAGATTGCCCGCGACCCGGAGGGGGCAGCGATGCGCTATGAAGCTGCAGTCCCCTCCAGCGGTTATAGCCATGCCGAGATCGTGCGTATTTTCGGGTTGCTCGCCACACATGTCTACGGTGATCTGAAGTTATTGGGGCGTTTCAACGAGGCGACTGTTTGCTCCGCCGAAGGCGAACTGTTGGAACGCAAGCTGGTGATACGTCGTCGGTCGGCCTCTGACTATTTCACAAACTCGATCGTCGGGCGATAACGTGGGAAGCAATTTGCAAGACACGGTGGCGGGCCTTAAGACGAACGGCAAGGGCAGAGCCGACGTCGTCATTGTGGGAGCGGGACATGGGGGAGCGCAGTGTGCGCTCGCCCTGCGCCAGAACGGGTTCACCGGAACCATCACCGTCATCGGCCGCGAGCCGGAGCATCCTTACGAGCGCCCGCCGCTTTCGAAGGAATACTTCGCGCGGGAGAAGACCTTCGACCGCCTCTACATCCGCCCGCCAACGTTCTGGGCCGAGAAGGAGGTGACCTTCAAGCTCTCCACCGCAGTCACCAAGGTGGACGCAGAGGCGAAGGAACTGACGCTCTCGAACGGCACGACATTCGGCTACGGCAAGCTGGTCTGGGCGACCGGCGGCGATCCGCGCCGTCTTTCGTGCGGCGGCGCCGAGCGTGCGGGCGTCCACGCGGTACGCACCCGCGAGGACTGCGACACGCTGATGGCCGAGGTCGATGCGGGCACGAAGAACATCGTCGTCATCGGCGGCGGTTACATCGGGCTCGAGGCGGCGGCGGTGCTGTCGAAGATGGGGCTGAGCGTGGTCCTGCTCGAAGCCCTGCCGCGCGTGCTGGCGCGCGTCGCGGGCGAGAAGCTGTCCGAATTCTACCAGAAGGAACACCGCGATCACGGCGTCGATCTGCGCACCGGCGTTGCGGTGGAATGCCTCGAAGGCGACGGCCACCGGGTAACGGGCGTGAAGCTGGTCGATGGTGAGGTGATCCCCGCCGAGGCGGTGATCGTCGGCATCGGCATCGTCCCTGCCGTGGGCCCGCTGATCCTGGCGGGCGCCTCGGGCGCCAACGGCGTGGACGTGGACGAGTTCTGCCGCACCTCGCTGCCGGACATCTACGCGATTGGCGACTGCGCGGCCTTCGCCTGCGACTATGCGGGCGGTACGGTGATGCGGGTGGAATCGGTGCAGAACGCCAACGACATGGCGACGTGCGTGGCCAAGGCGATCTGCGGGGACGAAAAGCCTTACAAGGCGTTCCCGTGGTTCTGGTCGAACCAGTACGATCTCAAGCTGCAGACGGCCGGGATCAACATGGGCTTCGACCAGACGGTGACGCGCGGCGACGTCCAGGGGCGCAGCTTCTCGGTAGTCTATCTCAAGCAGGGCAAGGTCGTGGCGCTGGACTGCGTGAACATGGTCAAGGACTACGTGCAGGGCCGCAAGCTGGTGGAAGCGGGCGCGACGCCTGACGTGGGGTGCCTCGCCGACGCGGGCGTGCCGTTGAAGGACCTTTTTGCGGACTGAAGGATTCGTCAATCGGCAACCAGTCTTATCGGCTCAACTTCGGAAGGAGCCGCGCTCACACTATCGGCCAATACATGGGTGATGTGGCGCTACCGGATGATCATGGCGCAGCGGGCTATCTTTTTGAGCCGTCTGCCGTTGCATCAACGATGTCGATGAGGTCCGCCTACTATTGCCTAGTCTGAAAGATGATCGTTTCTGCGTTCATCTTGCTCTTGACCAGTCGCTTTTGACCTTACGACATGCAACGCCGAAACTCGACGTAACGTCAGCCACACTTGGGCGGTAGCCGACCTCGCTGTGCGTTAGCTAGAAGAGACGGCTATTTTCTGTCTACGAACTGAAACCGCCAGTTCTTTTCATGGTCATTGTACGCATGTGAGATGGCGAAGTGGACAGTCTGCAGATGGGGCCTGACATTTGGGTGCTGAGCGACTGGGAAGGGTCGACGGCGGAAAGGGTTGCCACTCGCCCCTTCACCGCCGTTCATAGGCCCAGGCCTTTTTGGAATGATCAGAAGGCTACGCGGAAGCCCACCGAGTAAGTCGCAGGTGCGCCAACCAGACGCGCGGCGCCGTTCAGTTCCGGGAAGTAGACTTCGTCGGTGATGTTGCGGCCCATCGCATAGATCGACCAGCCGTGCGGCGACTGCAGTTCGATGCGTGCGTTGAGCAGCGTGTAGGCGGCCGAGGTGTTGTTCGGAAGCGCGTTCAGGCGGTTCGATTCTTTGCCGTGGTGGAACACGTTGACGCGGCTCTCCAGCTTCCAGCCCTCGCCGAAGCTGTAGTCGTGAACGAGGCCGACGCGGCCGGTCCATTTCGGCGCGCCCGGCAGCGGATCGCCCACGGTCGCCAGTACGTCGGCGATGCGAGCGGAATTGAACTCGGTGATCTTCGAGTAGAGGTACGTGCCCGAAGCATCGAAATCGAGCTTGTGGCCGCCTGATCGGAACAGAGTCAGGTCAAGCGATCCCTCGAAGCCGCGCGTCTTGGCCTTGCCGACGTTGGTGCGCCCGTTGGTGTCGTTGGCCAGCCGGGTAGTCGCCTGCAGGTTGTCGAAGTCGTTGGCGAAAGCATCCAGCGACAGGCGGATCGGGCCGTTGAAGTAGCGAACGCCGGCTTCGTAGGCCCACACCGTTTCCGACTGGAATGGCTCGGTTTCGGCCAATGTCATGATCGAGGTACCGTCGAAACCGCCCGAACGATAGCCACGTGCCACCGAGGCGAAGACGTTGAGGTCCGGGTTGATGAACCACTGCACCGAGGCGCGGCCCGAGACGTCGCTGTCCTTGAACTGCTTGTCCCACGAGAAGTTGTTCGTCGAGGCGAACAGCGTGTTGTAATACGTGATGCCCCACGGATTGTCATCGACGTTGCGGCCCGTGGAATCGATCTGGTCGCTGGTGTAGCGAAGACCGCCGGTGACGCGCACGTCGGGAACCACCTCGAAATCGGCCTGACCGAACACCGCGCCCGAACGGCGGCGCTGGCTGTGGATGTTGTGATAGATCGTGCGCGCGGCCCAGCTGGTCCACTGGCTCTGGTAGTCGATCGTGTCGCTCATGATGAACGTGCCGACCACCCAGTTGAAGCGGCCCTGCTGTTCGTTGCGGATACGCGCTTCGAACGAGGCCTGGCTGAGCTTTTCGTCGAACAGGTATTCGTACTGGGGATAGGGCGTGCCGTCGCCGTTACCGCCGACCTGACGCTGGCTGGCCTGTGCGCCGACCACCACGTCGAGCCGCAGGTTGTCGTTCATCAGGTGCGAAAGCTGGGCCGAGCCGCCCTGAATGTCGATCTTCTGGCGAAAGTACTTGGCCGAATAGAACGTGTAGGGATCGCTGTCCTCACCCGCGTTGAGGACGCTGCTGTCCTCGGTGGCGCTGATGCGGTCGTACTGGCGGGTGTCGCCCCGGTCGCGGCTGGCGAAGGCCTTCAGCGTCAGGGAGGTGTCGGGGCCCAGATCGATGTCCAGCGTGCCGCGTGCGGCGAACAGATCCTTGTCGCCGAAGCCCTTGCGTTCGCCCGGATCGGTTATTGCGGGAACCTGCGACTGTACAACGCCGCCGACGCTGAGCTGTGCGCCGGCCAGATCGCCCGCGCCCATACCGTGCATGAAGCCGCCGCCCTGATCGGTCATCACGGCCACGCGCATGCGCACGTTGTCGCTCAGCGGGCCGCCGAAGGCTGCTTCGGCGCGGAAGCTGTCGTAGCTGCCGTAGCGGGCATCGACATAGCCTTCGAAGTGGTCGCTGCCGCCGCGCGTGATCGCGTTGATGACGCCTGCGGTGGTGTTGCGGCCGTAAAGCGTGCCCTGCGGCCCACGCAGCACTTCGATGCGTTCGAGGTCGAACAACGGCATGCCGAGATAGGCGTTGGAGCTCTGGTAGACGCCGTCAACGTGCAGCGCGACCGAAGGGCTGCCGTTGGGTTTATAGTCGTCTGCGCCGCCGATGCCGCGGATGGAAAGCAGGCCGTAGCTTTCGCCGCCGGTGCTGTAGTTGATCGAAAGGCCCGGAACTTCGTCGACCAGGCTGGTGAAGTCGGTGATCTTGCGCTTCTCGACCTCGTCCCCGGAAACGACGGTCAGGGCGGCGGGAACCTTGGAGAGATCCTCTTCGCGCTTCTGCGCGGTGACGACGATGTCGCCGCCCGCAGCCGCGTCGGTCGCGGCGACTTCGCGCCTGAGCGAACGCGGCTCGGCGGCGAGCGAGATCATGTTCGATCCTTCGAAGGCGATCTTCATGCCGCGCCCGGCGATCAGGCGGCGGATCGCCTCGGCGCGGGTGAAGCGGCCCTTGAGCGGCGCCGAGCGCTGGCCTGCCACGGTGTCGTAGGGGAACACCATCTGCACGCCTGCCTGACGGCCGAACTCGTTGAGCGAGGTTGCCATGTTCTGGGCGGGAATATCGAAGCTGACGGCGCGATCCTGCGCCGCGTTGGCGGGCGAGATGGCGAGGATCATGGGTAGTGCGATAGAGTGAACTGGCATTCTTGCCCTCCGGGAAAACCGTGTCTCGGAAGGGGAGATGGGCGAAGCCGCGCCCACCTCTATCGCAGTGCAAAAAATGTTCAGCTTGCAGAAAGCATGATCGCGCCGCTCTCGCTGCGGCGGGCGTGAATGCCGAAGGAGGCGCTGAGCGCTTTCAGCAATTCGGCGGGGTCGGTATTGGTGAAGCGCCCGCCAAGGCGGATGCGCGAGAGGCGCGGGTCGGCGACCACCAGCCTGTTTTCGAGATAGCGGTTGAACTCGGCCACCACGAAATCGAGGCTCTCGCCTTCGAAGACCAGTTGGCCGCTCTGCCAGCTTCTGGCGCGGTCGATCGCCACGGCCTCGGCCGGAGCCACGGCGACGTCGCGTCCGATGACTTGCGCCAGCGCGCCTTCGTGGACGGGCTTGCTTTCGGCGTTGGCGGTGCCCTTGAGCACCAGCAGCGCCACCGTTTCCGGCTCGCGCCGCGCGTTGAAGGTGCCGGGCTTCAGGTCGAAGCGCGTGCCGTTGGCGGAAAGGCGCAAGGGCGGGCCCGTTACGGCGCGCACGTCGAGCGCGATCTCGCCGCGTTCCAGCCACAGCGACCGCGTGGTTCCCTTGATACGCCAGCTGATCCGGGTGTCGGTGTTGAGCG
The DNA here is from genome assembly GCF_015594425.1 of Novosphingobium sp. HR1a. Classification (NCBI taxonomy): domain Bacteria; kingdom Pseudomonadati; phylum Pseudomonadota; class Alphaproteobacteria; order Sphingomonadales; family Sphingomonadaceae; genus Novosphingobium; species Novosphingobium sp. HR1a. The sequence continues at coordinate 98,584 of NZ_JABXWS010000102.1, read as the reverse complement.
ATACCCGCGTGCCGTCTTCCAGGACCACCGCGCGCGTCTCGCCCACGCCCGTCTCGGCGTGCTCGCGCGCGGCGGCCTGCATGGCGACGCCGCCCGCCAGCGCGATCCCGCCCGCCAGCACACCGCCGCGCAGCAGGTTGCGGCGGTTGAGCCGCGAGGGCCGGGGCAAGGGCTCATGAACGCCGCGCAGCGGCTCGATCTGTTCGAAGGCATCGACGACTTGCGCGAATGCGACCGCGCGCCGGGAATCGGCGGCGCGCCAGGCTTCGAAGTCCTCGCGCGTGGCCGATCCGGCGTCCAGTGCGGCCAGCCACGCGGCCGCTTCTTCGATCAGTTTGCTTGGTTTCGGCGGCGTTGCCATAGGCGTGAAATCGTCGGTCCTTCTGCCTGCGGGGGCGCTTCCTGCAGCGCGGTGGCCAGAATGGCCAGCCCCTTTGCAAGATGCTTCTCCACTGTAGAGACGGACAAGCCCATCCTCACCGCTATGTCGCGCGGCAACATTCCTTCGAAACGCCGCAACTGCACCACCGTGCGGGCCTGAGCGGGCAGCGTTTCCATCAGTTCCATCAGCCGCGACAGTTCGATCCGGCCGGAGACGACCGCGAACTGGTCCGGCGCGCCGTCGGCGAAATCCATCGCTTCCATGTCGGCCAGATGCTCGAAACGGACCACGGCGGCGCGGCGATGGCGTTCGTGGGCGAGGTTGCGGATGATCGTCAGGACGAAGCTACGCGGATTGGCGATCTCGCGCTGGTGCGCGGCATCGATGGCGCGGGCGTAGGCTTCCTGCACCAGATCCTCGGCATCGGCGGGCGCGACGAGGCGCGCGGCCTGACGCCGGAACGCTGCACGGTGCGGCAGCACTTCATCGATGAACCAGCGATCTGCGTCCCGTAGCCAGGTCAAGGCCGTTGTCCTTTGTCGCAACCCGGACGCGGCCGTTAGGCGGTGAGAATGACAGTACCGGGACAAACTCTGTCACATGACTGTCCGAAAAGGCCGATAGCGGGGCCGCATGCATGATTTTCCGCAAGGCTTCGCATGGCACCGCCGCGCCGTGCTGGCTGCCATGGCCGCGCTCGGCGCGCAGGCGCTGCCCCGGTTCGACGCCTTCGCCGCCAGCGCCGACCCGTTCGCGCTGGGCGTCGCCAGCGGCGATCCGGCGGCGGACGGCTTCGTGCTGTGGACCCGCCTCGTCGGCCCGGCGGGAACCCCGCTGCCGCCACGCGCGGTCGCGGTCCGCTTCGAAGTGGCGGAGGACGAGGCGTTCCGCCGCATCGTGCGCACCGGCATCGAGATCGCCCGGCCCGAAGCCGCGCACAGCGTGCATGTCGAGCTTGGCGGCCTGCGGGAGGGCCGCACGTACTGGTATCGTTTCCACGCGCTGGGCGCGACCAGTCCGGTCGGGCGCACGAAGACGGTGCCGGTCAATGCCGATCGCCTGCGCCTTGCCATGACGTCGTGCCAGCACTGGGAACTGGGCTGGTTCGGCGCCTACCGCGACATGATCGCCGCCGCGCCCGACATCATCGTGCAGGTGGGCGACTACATCTACGAACAGGCCTATCCCAAGGAGCCGCAGGTGCGCAGCTTCGGCGCGCCGGACCCGACCGACCTCGACGGCTACCGCGCCCGCTATGCCCTCTACCGCAGCGATCCGGACTTGCGCGAGGCGCACCGGCTGTTCCCGTGGCTGGTGACATGGGACGACCACGAAGTGCTCAACGACTACGCCGCGCTGGCCAACCGCGAGGGCCTGCCGCCCGAAGTCTTCGCGCCGCGCCGTGCGGCGGCGTACCAGGCCTATTTCGAACACATGCCGATCCGGCCCAGCCTGTGGCGCTCCACGCCCGCGCCGCGCCTGTTCCGCGCGGTGGACTGGGGCGAGCTGGCCTCGCTGTCGATGCTGGATACGCGGCAATATCGCAGCGCCCCGGCCTGCGCCGCCCCGAACGTCGCGCGCAACGTGAAGCTCGATCACTGCGCCGAGCGGCTGCGCGCGGACCGCTCGATGCTGGGCGCGGCGCAGGAGGCGTGGCTCAATCAGCGTCTCGAACGTGAACGCCGACCCTGGACCCTATTGGCTCAAGGGGTGTTTTTCGCTCCTCTGGCGCTGGATGGGACGGGCGAGACGGTATGGAGTGACCAGTGGGATGGTTATCCCGCCGCCCGGGATCGACTGACGGAACGGTTAGGCCAGCCATCCGTGAATAAAGCCATCGTGCTCAGCGGCGACATTCACAGTTTCTGGGTGAATGATCTAAGACACGGTCCGTCTTCAAGTCCAGCGGTGGGCACCGAAATCGTGACCTCCGCTCTGGCTGCGCAATCGCCGCCTCCGGGACGTTTCGGCGACGTTCTGGCCAACAATCCGCATATCCGGTTCAGCGACACGCACCATACCGGCTATATCCTGATGCAAGTCGATGGGCGTCGGATGAGCGCACAACTCAGGCAAATCGACGCACGACAGCGGGATGCGCGACCAAAAGTGCTGGCGATGGTCGAACAGGAAGCAGGTGCGGAGCATGAACCTGCCATCGTCAGATCGGGATCCTTGCACGGTCTTTGAACGGTAGTGCCTCGGCAGTGCCGAATGGCCACCCGGTGAAGGAGCCCCACTTCGCTTCTTACAGATCGCAGGTTCGGCCATGCCGAACCTGCCGTGCGACGAGGGAAAAGTCGGAGAACGGTGGCTTGGACTACCGTCGCTTCGTGGTTTTTGTCTCGGCATCCGGAGTTTCAAATACCCAATTCAGGTAAGCCGCGATGCGAATGCCGGCCATTTGCAACCGACTGTCGATGTCTTCACGGTGCTGATAGGCGTAGTCATATGAGAGGACGGTGTCGGGGGGATAGGCCTTCTTGCGGATCGCGATGCTCTCGTGAATCCAGACCATCGGGTTGCGCTCATTCCACTGAATGACTTGCTGCGGCGTCGTCGAACGCTCCAGCCAGCGCGCATATTCCGAGTAGGACAACGCCCGCTGCTCGATCATGCTGGAATCCCAGATCGTGTGCAGGTTCGTAGGCTTGCCGAACCATGTCACCTTTACAGCGTTGCCGCCTCGGTCCGTGCCGGTCCCTACGTGAAGCGGCTGATGCAAGTCACCAATGATATGGACGACAAACCGCAAGGCTGTTCGCCGGTCGTCGGCCGATGCCCTCGGATCACGCAGGATAGCTGTGTAGCGCTTTAGTGCGCTCAGCCCATCACCCTGTCCGGGCTCATCCGATGGCGCGTAATCATCGCCTGCCACCGTCACATAGTGCCATGCAGGCGAGGTCTTCTGCCAGAACTCTGCCGGATCCGATCGCATATCGTCCGGCCAGGTCGCGGCCTCGGCAAGGTCTTCCTCACCAAGCAGGATCTCGACCTTAGCCCGCGCCACCCCGCTGAGTTTGTCCTGGGCGATTGCACCTGTGATACGATGCCCGATCGGTCCCCAGGCCATTGCGGGGCTCGAGATGGCAATAGTCGCACCCATTACGGCGGCAGTGGCGAAACGCATTCGATTTCCTTTGCAAGAGCAGGCGATCCGACGGAGCGCCCTGCCAACAGTCTTTGACGGATGCCTCTCTTTACGGGCAATTGGAGGGGGCATGTCCACCAGCGAGGCAGTCTATCGCAAATCGGGGCAGTTTTCCCCGCTATCCACAGGGTGTGGGCAACTGCATGCCTGCGGAGCACCCTGCGAGAGCCTATGGTCACGCAATGCGGTTTCTGTGCGCTCTTGGTCGGCATAAGCCATCCTCTGTCTCGATCTCGCGGGGCAAGGACGATGAATATCGAGCGCTCTGCGACGAGTGCGGGGTGCCTATGGTCAGCCATGGAAAGAATGCCTGGCGGGCAGCGCAGCCAACAAGCGTGACCGCAGCAGTCACCACATCTCCGTCTGCCCATTGAGCGCTGACGCGTGGCGCTGAAACGCGACGTGGATCCATCAGGAATGTTTGAAGGGCGCTGCTTGGTTTGCCCCCAACACGGCTAAGCGATGGGTCCGAAGGCGGGATCGCAGCGGTACACGGCGCACGCGGTGCAGTTGACCGAGGCGTACAGCAGCAATTCATGCGGCTCGCCCATGGCTGACCTCCCTAACGGAGGCGACTATGAAAATTTTCAAGCTTTCTCTTGCTCTTGCAATGGCAGTCACCGGCATCGGCATGACTGCTACCGCTGAAGCTCACCCGCGTGATCATCATCGCTGGGAGCATCGCGATCGAGACCATCATCGCTATCGCGATTATCGCAGGTATGATCGACCACGTCATTGGAGCAATCGCGGATATCGCGATCACCGCCGTTGCTGGACCGAATGGCGTCACCACCGCCGAGTTCGTGTCTGCCGCTAAGTCAGAGCGTGTCGCCTACCCGTTAATCGCCGTCGGGTAGCGACACATCATGACAAGCAAGCTGAGATACGAGTATTAACGGTTGGCGGCGACATGCCGCCTTCCTATCAATCTTTCGCAGACAAGACGGAAACGGTTTACGTCTAAGCGATCGTTTCAAGCAGGATTGCGCCCATCCAAGCCGTTCAATTTGAAAAGTCTCGCGCCCCGGAGCGGTCAGTCCGGTTATGGCCGGGGCTGGTCGGCACCCGCCGACAAAAATGCCGTAGCTAGGGTCTCAGGCTATCCTGAATCCGGTCCTTCGTTCATCAACCGCAGCATGGCAGTTTTCGCGCTAGATTCGGTCTGTAAACTCGCTGCGTCCCATCGAGGCATTTAGCGCGTTCAGGCTTCGGATATCATCTCGTCCCGGCAAGGATGACAGCGACAGTCTCGTCGGGCATGTCCCATGCGGGGAAGTGACCGCTGGACTTGAACCAGTGTAAATTTGCCGATGGGAACGCCGCTTTGGCGCGCGCCGCCTGGCGAGGCAGGCAAAGCCGGTCCTGCCTGCCCCATCCGATCACGATGCGGCCAGTAGATCGTGCAGCCGGCCCGGTTTGCTCCGGGCCGCTGGCAAGATCATCGACCAGGGCGTCGAAGGTTGGCGTGGTGCTCAGTCCGGTCAGTTCGGTCGCCACGACCTGCGGGTTGAGCGCCCATGGCCGCACCGACAACTGCGCCAGCAGCGCCGTGCGCGTCGCTGCATATCGGCTGAGCCTCGGCAGCAGAGGTCGGATGGCGCGCAGCAGTCGGCCCGACAGCCCGATGGTCACCTTGAAGAAAGTTCGCTCCCAGCCTCGCCAAAACCCGCCCGGATCGAGCGCAACCACGTTGCCGACGATGCCACGCCGAGCCAGTTCGAGCACGATCCGCGCACCCATCGAGCTCCCGACAACGTCGATCCCGGTCAGTCCCTCGTCTGCAATGTAGCGTTCGACGCTCCCGACGAGACCGACGAAGGTTGCACTATCGTCGACGGCCGGCGTGGCGCCATGTCCGGGAAGGTCGATCGCAATCACGGTGCGATGTGCGCTTAGCGCATCAAGGATTGTGCTCCATGATTGCCAACTGCCGCCCAGGCCGTGAATAAGTAATAGCTTCCGGCCTGTGCCGCGTTGAACATGCTGCATCTTGCGCTTTCTGGTTGTCGAAATGCTAACGCACCGGATCGGTCATGGGACCACGTCGCATCCGGCAGCAGACACTCCAACACGCATGGGGACTTTGCCGCTGCTCGGTAAGGAAGCTCATCCGAAGCGGCTGATAGGGCGTAGCGAGTGGTGGGGCATGCCGCCGGCGCACCCGAATGAAAAGGCCGCCCCTCCCGGGACGGCCGACGCATCAGGGGAGCAAAATCTATCGCTCATTGTCAGGCGTCCGCGCCGACATAGCGCGACCACTCTTCCTCATAGCGCTGCGTAATCATGGCCTGGTCCGCTGCCGGTGCCTTCTCGGACAACTCGATGAACCACGTTCCCTCTTCCTCGTACATATGGTGCGCGACCGCGCCGCGGATTTGCTCGAGCTTGTCGTCGAAATCCTGGCTGATCGGATCGAGCTTCTCCAGCATGGCCATTTGCATCTTCACCATCACCTGCTTGTTATAGCCCATCGTGGCATGACCCTTCTCCCCCGCCTCGCCCAGGCCGGGATAAATCACAGCCTCCTCGGCGATCGCATGACCGGTCAGAATGACGCCGAGATGTTTGAGCGCGGCGGTGCGCGAAGCTGCGTCGCTCGCCGCTTTGGTGGCGGCGAACGCGTCTTCGAGTAAAACGTGATGATCGAGGATCATGGCGAACCAGCTGCCCGGAGCTGCGACAGCCTGCGCGTTGGCCCGAGCTTCCTGCCGCGCCTCGTCGCTTTCCGGAGGCGTGACGGCGGCGATTACCTGGTCGATAACTGACATGAGAATTCTCCAGTTGGCGAGAAAAACCAACTTTTTTCAAAAAGTAAACTGCTGCCAGCAGGCAATGTTCCTCTTTCCGAGCTGCTGTGGCGGTTATATTTCGTTAGCCTGTGGCGCTGACGGATCTGTGCGCTGGCGAGCCGATTCTACGGCGCTACCGCGCCCTTCGTTGCCGTCTAGCGGCTCAAGTTCGTTTCCCGGAAGCGGTCATTACTTCAGGTTTACGTGGCTCATCTCGCGATAGAAAGCCGCCGGTCGGCCGTCGACCAAATTCGGTGTTAGATGGGCGATGATTCACGCTCTTAAATGGCGGATTAATGGCCAACCCTGGCGCCCTATTCAGGTCGGAGAAATGTTAGGCATAAAGCTGACCCGCCCGCCGGTCCCCTCATTCATCACCGCCATCACGAGGCTCTCTAGTCCTTGGAACGACTTGCTGATGAGGTTGGTACTGGCGTCTTCCAAGCGAGGATCGGCCGTTCGTGACAGGATTGCGTGGGCGGCTAGAGCCCGAACCTCTTCGATTAGCCCCTTGCGATCTTGCTTTGGTCCCAGCGCTGCATCAAGCGCGCCACCGTGAAGTGCGATAAACTCCAGATACTTTTGATCTTTCGCGAGACCGACGCCGCCTCTCCGGAAATGCCATTCTAATACGCGATAGCCATTAAGCCAGCGTACCTCTGGCGGTAGGTCGTGATTGAGGAAGCGTCCAAGGTAGAAGAGGTGAACACGATAGTCAGGCTCCCAAGCGGCCATCAACTTGGCGGCAGCTTCATAGTTCATCGGTACTGGCGGGGTGTACTCAGGGGCTAGCTGGCACGATTCAGCATTTTCGTCACCTTCGCCCATCCAAATTATCATGCCACTGGTATTGCGCCCAAGCGATGCGGTGGTTGCGGTTTTAGAGGCGACCAGACCACTCGCGACCTCCAATAGATTTACCCAACGATGGATGTTTGCATTCACCACGTTATGCGGTGGATCATGAGAGTCAGTGTGAAGAAGAACGCGCAAATGGCGTATGGCCAGCTCATCTCCATATAGCAAAAAGGTGTTGTCCATATTCTGCTCAGGAACGGGTTGGGTCGCGCGCGAGTGTGGCGTTCCCAGCTTGCCCTTCGTCTCCGCAAACCAGGATAAATCGACGATGATGTCCACGAACCACATAGCGCCGCTATAGGCTGGCTAGGCCGATAGCAAAAGCTTGGATGGCGCACATGTAGGTTGGCCCACGCCACGACGAACGACAGCTTGCCGCAAATGAAACGCGGTCTATTTATGTCCTGGCTCGCGTCTAGGTGCGGAAGCCGCGCAGCTGCTTGGTCGGGTTCGCAATCTCACATTAACGCATCGCTCGGTCCGCTTCGCATGCTGCGGCAGATACGCAAATCATCGGGCCCGCTAGGCGATCAGCGGATCGAGAGCGAAAGTGTCCAGCGGGGAACCGTCGAGCGGAACTTGTAGTCACGGCTACGACCGTTCCTGAGTCAGATGTGCGGTGCGGCTAGTACTCAGGACCTCGGTTCCAAGCGTCTAGTTCGGCTTGAATTGCCCGCACCTCCGCTTTTCTTCCGCCCGCATTTAAGCGAACAATCTCCAGTTTGCCTTCCCAGCGATGCTTAGAAGCGAGCAGAAACCTTCTGCGATCTCCTTTCGCTAAATGCAGTTCGTCGCGGATTGCTATCAACCGCCCCCTGCATATCTTCATCTGCTCATCTAAGTCGCCCGACACTCCAGCCAAGATGTGCTGGCCACGCAGGACCGCACCACCTCTTTTTCGTATTTGACCGGTGGTCACTCTGATTTCCAGCAGCAGAGTACTGAGCGACGTTCGAACTTTCTCGCCCAGCGTCTCAGGGAATTGGTAGTCCAGAGCATGGAAGTTCAGCGCTTGGATGTGGGATGCGATGTTTTGGTCGGTGAACGAAACCGGTAACCAGTTATGAGCAAACTCATTCCGAATTTTGCGGAGCCTATCGAAGTCGCTGGCTTGATGGGGCGTCAACAGCCCTAGCGCGTCTGCCATACGAAGGCGTGCCGAGAAAGTGCCCAGCGGGGCGTTAAAGCCATCAAGGAGCTTTTCTGTCGATTCGCCCGGCATGAGGTAAGCTTGGACTAATTCGCGCAGAGCCTCTTCTGCGAAGGCCGCGAGAGATAGTATCAGCGCTCGTTCATCAAGGTCAGCGAGCATCGCATTGAGGCGGTTTAGGTCGCTAAAAACATCTTCCTTTTCGGTTTCCAGTCTCTTCGTTTTAGTCATTAGTTCGCCTTATTTTTATGAACGTTCGGTGTCGCCATGCTCTGGTCAATTACCGCTTTGAGGTATCTACGAGATAGTTTCCAAGGTCCACAATTGGTAGATGGCTCACGGCCAGCTTTCACGGTGTCCAGACCCGGCCGATGCGAAAAAGCGGATCGGCAGTTATCGCTATTTTCTCGTCGATAACCAGACCGTCTGATATCGTTTAGAGTTTCGGACGCCGAGAGGCGTCGGAAAGTCGGCGGTGCCCGAACCCGCGGGCCCCGCGCGATGGTCTATGGGGATTTCGACTTTGGGCGGCTCTGGGCGGTGGCGGGCGCGGCGGATAAGCGGACGTATTTGAAAGCGGAGGGTCTGCTTTCCGGCGGTCGCGAAGGTCGCTCACGGTCGGACGGTCCGCTTTCGGGCAGTTGGCGTCCGCTTTTTGACAGGCGGGAAGCAGACTCCGGCCTTCCCGGGAGCGTGGTCGTCACGGGGTCTGTCGATGATGTGCCGTGCCGGGTCACGACGCCTGTCTCTCGGATGATGCTGCGAAGCATGGAGGCGCGCGAGGCTGGTACCGGCGTTCCAGGATCTCGATGACGATCATGCGTCCACCGCAGCACGAGCACGGCGGCCGGGCATCTGGCGGTTCGGCGGGCATGTCATCGCCAGCAGGCGGCGCGATCGCGAGCAGTTGGCGGGCCCGTTCGAGACTGTCCTTGCGCATACCGCTGGCGAGCAGGCCATAATGGCGGATGCGGTGAAAGCCCTTGGGCAAGTCGTGGAGCAGGAAGCGGCGGATGAACTCGTCGGCACCAAGCGTCATCACCTGCTGCCGGTCGGCGCCGCCGCGGCGATAGTCCTTGTAGCGGAAGGTGACGCCGTCCTCGTCGAAGCGGAGAAGGCGGCTGTTCGAGATGGCGACGCGGTGAGTGTAGCGCGACAGATAGGCGAGGACCGCTTCGGGCCCGGCGAATGGCGGCTTGGCATAGACCACCCAGCGCTTTTTGCGGACCGGCGACAGGTGGCGCAGGAATGCGCGCCGTTCGGCGAGATGCGCCATGCTGCCGAAGAAGGCGAGCTGGCCAGCATCGTAGAGCGCGAGCAGTCGTGTGAGGAACAGGCGGCGGAACAGCGCGCCGAGCACGCGTACCGGCAACAGGAACGCCGGACGCGCCGAGACCCAGCGCGTGCCGTCTAGCGCGATGCCGCCGCCGGGGACAATCATGTGGATGTGCGGGTGGTGGGTCAGCGCCGAGCCCCAGGTGTGGAGCACGGCGGTGATGCCGATCCGTGCGCCGAGATGCTTCGGGTCCGCAGCGATGATCTGCATCGTCTCCGACGCCGCGCGGAACAGCAGATCGTAGATCAGCGCCTTGTTATGGAAGGCGATGGCGCCGACCTCGGCCGGCAGGGTGAAGACCACGTGGAAGTAGCCGATCGGCAGCAGGTCGGCCTCGCGGTCGGCGAGCCAGGTGCGCGCGGCAGCGCCCTGGCACTTGGGACAGTGCCGGTTGCGACAGCTGTTATAGGCGACACGCCAATGGCCACAGTCCTCGCAGGCCTCGACGTGGCCGCCCATTGCCGCCGTGCGACACTGTTCGATCGCCGACATGATCTTGAGCTGGTGCAGGCTCAGATGCCCGACATGGGCCAACCGATACGCCGGCCCTGCCGTTCGGAAGATATCGGCGACCTCGATGGAGGTGCGCACCTCGCCTCAACCGTCGGGCGTTCCCCCGCTCGGGATCATCAGCCGGTCGAGCGGACTGGTCACCGCGCGCATCGTCTTGGTCGCTACCTGGGTGTAAAAGGCGGTGGTGTTGAGCTTGGCGTGACCGAGCAGCGCCTGGATGACGCGGATATCGACACCGTCTTCGAGCAAGTGCGTGGCGAAGCTATGCCGCAGGGTATGCGGGCCGACCCGCTTGGCGATATCGGCTGCCTCGGCCGCCTCGACGACGATGCGATACAGCTGCCGCGTGCTGATCGGCACTGTCGCGTTCTGGCCCGGGAAGAGCCAGCCGTTCGGAAGCATGATCCCCTGCTGCCGACCAGCGCGCCACCACTCGCGTAGCAACACGAGCAAGCCTTCGGGCAGCATGGCGTTACGGTACCGCCCGCCTTTGCCGCGCTCGATCCGTAGCAGCATGCGCTTGCTGTCGACGTCGCTGACCTTGAGCGCCGAGACCTCGGAAACGCGCAGTCCGGCACCATAGGCGACCGACAGTGCCGCTTGATGCTTGAGGCAGGTCGTGGCATCGAGCAGCCGCTTCACCTCGGCCAAGGTCAGCACCACCGGGATCTTGCGGGCATGCGCGGTGCGGACCAGCTTGCGCGCGAGCTCGGGTCGGTCGAGCGTGTGGGTGAAGAAGAACCGCAGCGCCGCGACGATGCTGTTCATGGTCGGCGCCGGAACGCCGGCGTCCTGCTGCTCGATCTGGAACCGCCGGACATCCTCGGCGGTCGCGGTGTGCGGCGAGCGCCCCAGCCAGGTCGCAAACCGCCCGACGTCGCGCAAGTAGTTGCGCTGCGTCTCGCGTGAAAACCGGCGCATCGTCATGTCGTCGATCAGCCGCTGGCGTAGCGGGCTGATCGCGCCAACCGGAACAAGCTCGTTCATCGTTCGACTCCTCATGTTGAAGGAGCCGATAGGGTCCGCCCGTTACGGGGACTGCTCAATCCAGGCGGGACGTTCTCGTTGTCACGGATAGCTCACCACGGGCACCACTCCCGCGCAGCGGGTTCGTGCATCGGCCAGTCGAAGCTATCCAGAATAGGGAACTGCTCGACAGCCCGACCGTGTTCATCGTTCCGCAAAGCGGCAGAATAGGCGGTGTTGACGAGTTCCTGAAGCATCGGGACCAGATGCGACGCCATATCGATGCCCGCCTGTTCGTGCTGTTGCTCGAAGCTGTACCGGCGGCATTGCGTCGGCGCCTCGTGGAGAAGCGTGTCGCGTTCATTTCGCCGAGCGCACAATTCTATGTGCCCGAAGCGTTTGTCGACCTGCGCGAGACCTATCCCAGCGAACCGGGACCGTCGTCCGAGCAGGTGTCTCCCACCACTCAGGTCGTAATTCTGGCCGCCCTGCTTGGGCACGATGTGAACGATGCCAGCCTAACCCAGCTCGCCGAGCGCTACAAAGTTGCGATCATGAGCATGAGCCGGGCTTTCGATGAACTGGAAGCGCTCGAACTTGCGCGGCCGCACCGCGTCGGCCGCCAACGTCGCCTCAGCCTTCGCTTTGATGGCGGCGACCTTTGGCGCGCGGTCGAGGGGCGCTTGCAATCTCCGGTGCGCAAGACTCGTTATGTCACGGGTGATCTGCCCCTGAACGAGGCGGTGTTGGCGGGCGAAAGCGCCCTTGCCCGATATACGATGCTCAACGAACCGCGAATTGAATGCAGGGCGGCGCCGGCCGCCGCATGGAAGCGGATGGCGCGGTATCACAGATTGGAATCTGCCTGGGCCTATGACGAACGCCGGATCGAGGTCCAGACATGGGCCTATGATCCCCAAGTCCTTAGCGAGGACGAAGTTGCCGACCGACTTTCGCTCTATCTGAGCGCACGGCATGACGCCGACGAACGAGTCGCGCAGGCAGCCGATCACCTTTTGGAGCCCTTTGGATGGTAGCTGGCGTCGACCGCTTTCGCACACATTTTTCCGGGCATGAGCACCAGTATGTCCTGATCGGCGGCGCGGCATGCGAACTGATCATGGAGGAAGCCGGTCTCGATTTCCGCGCGACCAAGGATCTCGATATTGTCTTCATCGTCGAGGCGCTCGACCCGGCATTTCCCGAGACGTTCATGGCCTTTGTCGAGGCAGGCGGATACAAGATCCGGCAGCGGAGCGAAGGTGAACGGTTCCTCTACCGATTCGCCAAACCGTCGACGGAGGGCTACCCCGCGATGTTGGAGCTATTCTCCAATGCGCCGGAAGGATTTGACCTGGCGCCCGGTAGTCAGCTCACGCCGATCCCGATCGCCGAGGAAGCTGCGAGCCTGTCGGCCATCCTGCCGCCTACGAGCGGCAGTCGCGAATACGGCCAAGGGGCACAAGGAACTGTTAGTCTGGCTCGGGCAATGGCAGATTGATCGGATCGCTTATGAGGCGACAGGCGCCTACCCACTTTGAATTGTTTTCCTTATCCGTCAGATGCGAGTACTTGCCCGCAGTAGGGAAGGGCGTGCCGCTGGCGCAAGCGCGCTGTCCGTCCGGACCCAATGATTACAGGGTTTCCTGGATCGGTGTGAAGTATTACCATGGTGCTCGATCAAGGAGTATATCGTGGGACCCGACGCACACCCAGGTCATGAACCGGCTGTCTCGGATTTGCTGAGACCGCGTATCGGGACTTGGGTCTGGTCGCCATGGTACGCGAAGGTCTGGTGGCTGTGCATAGCGCTGTACTGGGGTGGCAGGGCGATCTCGCTCTATAACGAGGGGCTCGACAGCTTCTATACCAGTACAATTGCGGCATATCTCAATCTGGCCTTCATGCCGATGACCCCATTTCTCATCCTCGGCATCGGGTTTGCATGGTCATGGATGGATCACCATGGACTGGAGTTCGGCCCGCCGGATCGTGATTATGTCCCGCCGAAGCGGTCGGTTGGGGGGTGGCTCGATCCAATGTCCGATCCTCTTGATCCGAGATCGCCGAAGTACTGGCATAGGTTCGACGACTTTTGAAAAGTCGATCAGGGCTGCGTCTTGAACTCTGAATAGCCGTCAGCTGGGCTGCCATCGATATCATTCGAGAATCTTCCCGTGCTCAGCACGGAGTTCTGTTCCAGTGACGACAGGGGCCCGGTGACGTCGAATGTGGCTCGCCCATTTTTGGCGTCTTCAAGGTAGCGGTGCCTGAGGCCATTTCGTCCGAGGACCTGCTCTGAAAGATGCCCCGCAAACGTACCCGCCGGGTCTTGAGATCTCGCTGCTTTTCGTTCAGCAGTCGCGATTGCTGCGCGTACATCATAATTGAGGATATCGATGCTTGCTGTTGCAGCTTCGCTCGTTCCTCCGCGATCCGAACTTGTGAAGCCGAATGAGCCAGCGATTCCCCCGGTGGCGACGCTTCCACCCTTTGATTTTGAAGGTGGGGTTCCGCGTCGGGCATCGGCGGTGATTGTACCGCTGATTTCGGTCCCCATCGAGTTGCTTTCTTCTGCCGACCTTCGTAGCAACCTCGACCATCCCGTCTGGACCATGATCGCCTGGACATCGCGCTGGAGGGTGTCAGCCACCTGCGGTTTGAGGTGCCAGTTGCCCTTGCGATCCATCTCGAAACCGCCTTGCAGCCAATTGGCCATCGCTGCCTGACCTTCCTTCCCGCCGCCCATGAAATGCTCGATGGTATCGGGCCCGGCCTGCTTGCCGGCTTCGAAGTGCGTACTGGTGTCGCTTCTGGCTGACTGCTGGAAACCTGCGGAGCTCGATACGAGCAGGTCATTGTGCGCGAAGCTGAGCCGTGCGTGGCCGCCGTTCGCAATTGCGCCGAGCTGACTCTCGTTGATGAGGCCGCCCTTCCACATCTGCGCTGCGGTGCGCGGCGTCAGGTTGAACGCAAAGTCGCCGTTCTGGTCCAGGGCGATCTCGCGCTTGCTCATGTGGATGCCCGCCTTCTCCAGCAGTCCCTGCGCGCGTGTAAGACGCTCGGCATCGACGATCCTCGTCATGCGTTGGTTGCGTGCACGATCGGCAATACCGGTAGAGCCACCTTCGCTGATATCGACCTGATTGCCCGCGGTCTTCGACAAGGCTTGGATGAAACTGTCGAGCCGTGCTGCTTCTCGAACCGAAACACCTGCGGCTGCCGCACCTTGTGCAAAGCCGGCGTTATCAGACTGACGCCGCTGCTCGCCAATCCTGGCGGCAGAGCGGGTTCCCTCCAGACCGACCTCACGCTGGGCATCGAGCTTGCCTGCGCGCTCGGCAAAATCGTAGCCGGCAGCCTCGCGGGTGCGGCCGTAGATGCTCGTGCCTTCGCGCGCGGCCTCTGCGCCTGCACCATCGGCGGTCCCGAGACTGACCGCGGCATGGTAACGCTCGACCGCGCTTGTGACCTGCGCCTCATTGCGCCCGGTCGCGCGGGAGAGTTGGGAGATGGCGGTGGAGCGGGCCTCGCCGCTGAGCGCGTTGATGAAGCTGATGCGGCGGCTGGTTTCGTCCACCGACAAGCCGAGCATGGCGGCGGCGCCTCGCTGACCCTCGTTGCTGCCGGTGCGGTGGGCTTGCTCGGTTGCGACATTGGCTCGTTCGGCTTCGATTATACGGTTTCCGTCGTGGTCGCGCCGGCCCTCCATCGCGCCGACCTGGACCTGTGCAGCGGTTAAATCGTTGCGCATCATAACCTCGGCCTCGAAGCTGTTGGCGACGATCTTGCCGAAAGTCGGATCGGCGGCGGCGTCGCCAATGAGGCTGGCCGCCTTGAGCCTTGCATCGTCCGGGCTGTAGCCCGCGCGCTCGAAATGACGGGCAGTGTTCTGGAACATCATGTCGTAGGCACGTTCGTCGCCGAAGGCACGCCATTGGATCATACCTTGCGCGAAGGCCGCAAAGGCCCGCTCGCCGCTCTCGTCTTTCCCGAAATAGCGATGACCCAGATCACGCAGCGCGTCTTTCTCCGCGAATTGATGGATCGCCGCGGTCGCCGCATTAGCCCGGACGGCCTGTTGAACTGCGGGACTCGAAATATCGCCCTTCGCCAGAGCCGGCGACAGACCGCCAAGTTCCCGGCCTGCGTCGAGATCACCCAGGGACATGGCTCTTTGACCCGGGGCCGCAGGCTTCACTTCGCCCAGCATAGTGCCGGCAGCGCCGAAACTGCGGTTGGCAGCGAAAGTGCTTCGCTCACCAAAGTCGCCGAAGCCGGCCGACGATGCGCGGCGGTTCATCGTGCCGGCAGCCGCGCCCTGGGCTTCGAGCGCCGATGCGAAGCCCTCGCTTGTCGCAATCGGGGCGGCGGCATTGCCGGCCTGCGCGTGGATGCCCATCGAACCGGAGGTAAATGCGCTGAAGACATTTCCGGAGAAACGGAACACGGTAAAGACGAAGGCCCCGGCCAGACCTGCGCCGGCCGTGCGAAACGTACCGAAAACAGCGAGGGCTTTCTGTGCCGAGGAGGGGGCCAGGAGCCATGCATTGGCTCCGGCTGCCTGCCCCCGCATCTGGGCAAGCGCGTCCATCGCCCGGCCCAGCGTAAGCTGGTAGATCCCGGCGTCGATGACGCCCCACAGCGCGACGAATACAAAGAGACCGAGCGCAAAGCTTGCGACGCGCAGGCTGATCGGCGTCAGGATGAACAGCATCGCGATAGGAACCATGAACAGCATGATTGCGAAGACCACGGCGCGGATCGTCGGCAGCCACTCGTTGGCGACCGCCATGGTGGCGAGGCCATTCGACAGGACCGCGCGGTTGGCCATGACCCTGGCGGCGGCGGCCGGACTATCCTCGAAGAGTACATCGCCCAGAGAATTGGCGAGCAGGACATCGGCGAAAAGCGTCTGCATCGACATAGGCATGCCGGTCATCATGTCCCCCATGTCGCCAAGCTGGCTTCGGCAGCGCGTGAGCTGCGCGGCCTGACTGACGTCGAAGCCGGTCGCCGCGCAGACCTGCGCAGCATAGCCTTCGAACAGGCCGGTGTCGGACAGTCTGGTCGCAATATGCTGCCAGGCCTCCTCGCAGCTGACAGTGCTGCCGCCCTTGTCAGCGGCCGTGTAAACGGTCGAGAAGGTTGCAGGCCCCGCCATAGCAGCGAATGCGGCGGGCAGATCGGTTGTCGTGCGAAACAGCACGTCATCATCGACGCCGTAGGCCGGTGATACGCGTGCGACCGGATAGCACTGGCGCACATAGTCCTTGATCGTTGCATCGAGGAAGGTGTCGGTCATGGGGCCACGCGGTGAGACCGCGTTGAAGAACAGGTCGAAGGCATGGCCGCCGGCGCCAAATTCAATCTTCGCGGACGGGTCGAGGGTGTTGTCGTCGATGGTCTCGACGAGTGCGCGCTCGATGAGGTTGGTCGTCCCGGCGATGAGAACGATCAGGTTGGGGACGTCGCCAACGGGCTGGTAGGCATTGCGCACCCGGTCGTAGACATGGACCGTGCCCGTCGCCGCGATCATGCCGACGAAAAGTCCGATGCCGATCAGGATCTGGAGACCGAACGCGACAATGCCCATACCCTGACCACGAACGCTCGCCAGGACGGCTCCCAGCGCAATTCCGACCGTGGCGATGACGACGACAAGCGTCCCGTACCGCGCATCCGCAAAGATCATGGATGCCAGCCGGAAGGCATCGACCGTTTCGGCAAAGCCGCCGTAGGTATGAAAGCTCGCATCGACGGCATGGGCGGGAGAAGCCGCGGTGCCGATCAGACCACCTGCGCCGCAGAGGAAGTGGAAGTGGATTTTCACGCTAGCGCTGCCGGGATGACGTGGTGCCGGCCGCGTCCCGGGCATCGCGGTCGCGGCCCCGGACCAGGCCGGCGTAGTTCGCCGAGAGGTTCGCCGAACCCAGCGAGGCCAGGTAGGACTGGCGCATCTGCGCGCGCTGGCGCAGCACTTCCTCGCGCAGGTCGCGCAGTTGCTCGATACCCTTGCCGAGGATGCGTGTCTGGCAGATGCCCGTTGCCGCGGCATCCGAGGAGCCCGCCGCGAGGGTACCGCGCTCGGCATTGGCGAGCGCGTAGTCGATCGATCGCGTGAGATCATTGAGCATCTGATAGGCGAGGGTCAGCGCGACAAGTTCGTCCGTGTCCGCGATCACCGAACCCGTGACGCCCTGCCGCACGCCCCACTCCAGCATGCGATAGACGGGGAGAGTTCGCACGTTGGCGACGAACTGGCGCTCTTCGCTGGTTAAGGTACTCCGGCCGCGGATCTTGTCCGAGATCGCTTCCATGCGGGTACGTGCAAGCGCGAGAGCGCCGCCGCCGGTTTCAGTCGAGCAGTCAGCAGCCGTGGCCGGGATATTGAGAGCGCGGCGCTGTACGCGCCCGGCGAGAAAGTCGTCGGGGGACTCGGTATCCTGGTGCGGGCAGGCGGGAATGGCCGAAAACAGGGGCACCTTGTCGGCATCGTTCCAGCGCATGTAGACATCACCCACCCGCGCACGCATGACCTCGGTCCAGTCGGATGCGCCGACACGCGCGGCAGCATGCGACAGCAGCGATCCGGTCCGGAAAATGTCGGTGACCTCGGGCGGGCAGTTCTCCAGCGCCTCCTTCAGGTCCTCGGTCGGGTTGTTGTTGTTCGCCTGGATTTTCTCGCGGCTCTGCTGGTAGCTAGTGGCGTAGCCCTGCTTGACCGAGCGGTAGCCAGTCATCTCCTCGATGATCCCGGACATGTTGTCGTCGCCCTTGGCGATCTGCACCATGCGGTTGGCCAGGCGGCAGTCGTTGACCTGGATGGAGTTCAGGTAATTGGTGGCGGCTTCCATCTTCGAGATGATGTTGCCCATCTTCTCGTCGAGCGTCTCCAGCAGGTACTGGAATGCGACCGCGGGAGCGGCCTGAAGGATGCTCTCGAGTTTCTCGACTAGGTATTCGGGATCGAGGAAGGACATGCCGCCAAGGAACATGTCGATGCCGCCGCAACCCGCCTTAACCTTGGGGAGGCTGAGCGACATGAGGTAGTCATTGTGGACATCGACGCGGCCCGACATGCCCCCCGCTGTGAGATAGCCACGGGTCTGGTCCTCGAAGCTGCCTGGCGAGGTGTAAGTCACGTTGTCGAACCAGGTCTCTGCCCAGCTTTGCGCGTGGGCCGGTACCGCGAAGAGCAGGGCTATGCTCGAGCTCGTGACTGAAAGAGCCGGCAGGCGGGACAAGGCAGGCATGGCATGCATCCTTCAGGGGTTGCGGGGGAGGGCTCGGGGGGCGCCGGTGCGGCCTGGCGCGACGATACCAGTGAACTTCGACATGGCCCTGACCGCCACGGCGGGCCGTGCGCCGGAGAGCATCTTGATGGCGAGATAGGCGTTACGGGCAAGATTAGGTGCGTGGTCGGTCCCGATCGCGATCGGGATCATGCGCTGCGGGTTGGCGGCATCGCGGACCCAGGCGACCGGATGGCCGATCCATGGAAGACCAAGCCGTCCCGAGCGCACCATGCCTTCTTCGGCTGGCAGAACGGCTATGCGAATGGCGTATTGCCGGTGCAGCGCATTCAGCTGAGACCACAGGTCCGCGCAGGGCAGGCACCCGGGCGTGGTGGTCATCTCCAGCACGGCGGCCCGGTCAGAACTGCGCAGAGTTTCAGGCAGATCGGCGGGAAAGTCGCGGGTCCGGGGAACTCTTGCAAGCCAGGCCTGCATGGCCGCAGCATTCTCCACAGGGTGTATTGCGGCAGCTGCGGCAGAGCTCCCTGGAGCCGGCTGCGCCGCCAAGGGCGCCATGAAGCTAAGCGAGGAGCATCCGGCGATGACCACGCCGGTCCATGCCGGCCGCATCATGGTCGGCCTCCCGGGACACTGCCCAGACCCGCGAGCCCCAAGGCTTCAGGATCGCTGGCTGCGACCGGGCCATTGGCCAGGGCATCGAAGAAGCCTCCCTCCTGACCGGGACCGGTCATGAACTGTTCGGGCCGGATGTCACCGGTGAGGAGACGAACCGCCTGGTAGGCCATCTGCTTGAGGGTGGGATAGGCCTCGACGCCGCTCGCGATGACCATGCGTTGCTGGCTTGAACGG
The DNA here is from genome assembly GCF_015594425.1 of Novosphingobium sp. HR1a. NCBI lineage: Bacteria > Pseudomonadati > Pseudomonadota > Alphaproteobacteria > Sphingomonadales > Sphingomonadaceae > Novosphingobium > Novosphingobium sp. HR1a. The sequence continues at coordinate 79,328 of NZ_JABXWS010000102.1, read as the reverse complement.
CGGATGATCATCGTCGTCGGCGTCATCTCGACACCGAAGCGATTGCCAAGCTCGGGTCGCCGATCAAGGTCTATCAGCGTCACCTGCCAGCCAATTTCATCCTGGAACCGCTGGACGATCGGCCACTGCACCCGGCAGTAGCCGCAGGAGGTGCGGCTGAACATGACGAGTGCGAACTCACCGGCATGGGCGCGCAGATAGCTGGCCCGGGTCGCATCCTTGTAGGCGCTCAGCTGGTCGCGCGCGTCGCCGACCATGGGATTGGACGACTTTGAATTGAGTTCGGGGTGCTGCAGCATGGCCAGCTGGGTCACGCCCGCGAACGCGCGGGCCTTGCGCCGTGCAAAATCCTCCAACCGCCAGAAATCGGCTACTGCGTCGACCGTGAGGACTGTTGCTGCGTAGTCGCGCTGAGCCTCGATGAGCTTGCGGATCCTGGGCGGGGTCCAGGTCGCGAGCTCGGTCATCGGCGGGACGATCGGCTTTCTGATCGGCTCGGCGACCGGATCTGGATCCTCGCCTTTGGGAGGGGTTTGGTACCACCAGTATCCTTGCCTGGTCTGGGAGGCCGCAGCCCCGATGGAACCTGGCGCGACTGAACTCTGCGCCGCAGCAGCCTGCGCAGTTGCAGCATGGAGTGCAGCAATCGCGGCAGCGGCCAATGCCAGGAAGTGGGCTTTCACAGCACGCGCTCCATCCGTGTGAGGCGCTCGATAAGCACGGGGCCATAGTATCGGCTGTCGAAGCCGTCGGCATGGCGCGATCCCACGAAGATCGTTCCCTCGGGCACTACGCCGTCTGCGGGACGATAAGACGTCAGCCGCTGCCCCGCCCGTCCATGCGGCTTGCTGACGGCGATCAGACTGCCATTGCAGTAGAACCGTCCGTACCGCGCGCCCGTCGTTGCCGACGGGCGTTCGATCATGACCAGGCGATCGCCCGGCATGCACAGGGCATATTTTGTGACGGAAACCGGGAGAGGCCCGGCGAGGGGGTGGGAGAGCATGAACGAGACAAGATCGCCGCGCCGGATCGTCCCTGGCCGTGCGCGCACTGCCCATGCGTCGATCGAGGGGCTCATGACCCAAGTGACCTGGGGTATGGCCCACCAAGTCGCGAGCGCCGTTGGGAGCACGAGGGCCTGGGCGAGCATCAGCCTGCCCGGTTTCTCTCCCAGCGCCGTTGCTGCCTGCCGGGCGCAGCATGCAAGCTGCGAGGCGGCAAGTCTACCGCCGATCAAGGCGAGCCTGAGCATCGCGAACCTCCTCCTGTCCACCAAGGCGTGCATATTCCTCAAGCAGCCCCGAGAGCGAAGCATCACCTGAGATTAGGTGGGCACTTGTCGGGCTTTCGTCCTCGCGCTCGCAGTAGGCCCGCGCCGGGTCGCCCGGGATCATGGCAAGGGCGGGGACGCGCGTGACGCCATGCGCGCGAAAGGCGATCGGATCGACGATGACCTGCACATTGCGCATCGCACATGCCGGACCTTCGCAGCCGGGATCGATCCTCAGGACCTGCGCGGACAGTCGGGCCATCGGCGCCACTTTCGATAAGCCACCCGGCATCCCGCGAAAGGCAAGGACACCGCCGACCTTCTCGAGCTGGGCAGCATAGGCGCGCAGCGTGGCAACGGGCATCGAGGAGGATACGAAAAGAACGACGACGTGCCCCTTTGCCGGAGCGGGGATTGCGCCTTTCGCCAGCGCCGCAGTGTCCGGCGGTGTGAGGCCAAGGGCCTGCCCTAGACGGGCGGCCATCACTTCTCGTTCGCGCTCCATCGCCTCACGCGCGGCGTCGAACGCGGATTTGCTTCGCCTCTCCATTGCGTGATCAGCCTTCCGTGAATGCAGGGCTTCGGTGACCTCACGGTTCTGTCGGCCGCCGGGTGTCGGTAGCTCAGGAATTGTCGTGTGGCCCGTGTTATGCCTATTGCCGTCGACGGCATGCTGCAAGCGATCGAGCGCAGCATTGCTCTCACTTCCGATCGCGGCACTGGCCCCCGGCGGGGCCGCTTCCATTGGTGCAGCGGCGGCTTTGCCCGTGCCGTCCTGTGCGACCGAGGGGGAAAGCGTGCACAGCGAAGGAAGGGTGCAGGCGAGCAGCATCGCCATTCTGCTCGCGTCAGTTCGTCGCGGTTTGAAGGTACGCATCGACCCGCTCCTTCATGTCGATCTGGATTTCGCTCTGGGTGCGCGCCTCGATGTTCGCGTAGTATTCGGAGAGGTCCATCTTCGAGAAATCGAGCGCCTGGAATTCCTCGGCCGTGAAGCCCCGGCAGTAAGGCTGCCTGGGCGTCCCCCACCCTTGCGCGTTGAAGGCCGCAAGCTGTGGCCGGCCCTGCTCCTGGATGATGCGGCCGAGCTTGGTGTTGAAACAGCAGTGCCCGCGCGAGCGCTGCACGCAGATGCCAAGGATCCTAGAGCTGCAGTAACTGCCGACCTCGTGGCACATGTCCGAGCCGCGCAGCATGCCCGTTTCCATGTCCTGCTGGTCGCAGCCCTGCAGCAGCACCTCGATCATGAAGTTGATCGCAAGGCTGATTGCGATCGAGGTCGGATCGATGCCGGCGATGATCGCATTGGCGCCAGATGTTGCAGCTTGGCCGGCCGTCGCCCCTGCCTTGAAAGCGGTGTAGGCCGCCTTCATTCCGGTGAACACACCTTTGGCGACGGCGATCTTGGTCGAGAGCGAGGTGATCGACGAGCCCATGCCGTCCTTGACGATCCTGCCCTTGTCCGCGCAGCAGTTGGAGAAGGTCGTCTTGAGGCCGGCAGGGCGGCAGCGCGTGGCGCGCCCTGAGAAGATTTCGATCGAAGCCGTGCAGTTGCCGTCGGCATCCACGCTGCCATCGGCCGGTGTTCCGGGATCGTCGATCACCGGCTCGTCCTCGAGAGGGTTCACCTCGGTGTCGATGCAGGCATTGGGCGAGCAGCTGGGTTGGCCGCCGTTTGCCGGGGCAGCACAGGCGAAGCGGGCGCCGAGCGGACAAGCATAGGAGCCCGTATCATCCTGCGTGCAGGTGACCTGCTGGATCGGGCATTGCGCCCCGCCGCCTGCCATTGCCGTGCAGGCGGCGAACTCCCCGGCACTTGCAGCCTCTCCATCCCCGTCGAGATCGACGGCGCAGACCTGATGCGCGCTTGCCGGCGGGGTGAAAACCGCAAGCAGGCAGATAGCGAGCACGCTGCGACGAAGGGACCGGGCCAGCCTCATGGCGCGCTGCTCGTGCAGACCATATCGGCGCTGGCGAGCCTTACCGACTGCATCATCACGACCGCTTCGGGGAAATCATCGAGGCACCCGCAGTCGCTGACGATCTCTTCGCCGGATCCGAGCGGGCAGACATTCTGCGCCGAGCATGAATGGTAGAAAGTGTCCCAGCCTGCCGGTTTATTGAGCAGCGCGCCGGTGACCCCGGTGGGCGTGGCGGCGGTGCTGGCTCCCGGTGCCCTGGTCTTGCAGACCGGTTCGCAGGCTGCGACCGTGCCGCGATCGGGCAGCTGGAACGCCCGCGTTGTGGAGACGGTGCCGCCATCGGCCGCCCTTGTCCGGTCGGCCAGCAGGGTCTCGGTCGAATGGTCGATGATGTAGGCGCCGCGGGACAAGTCAGGTGCTGTCATCGCCGAAGTGTCGGTGACGCAGGCGTATTGTCGCTCGCGATTGAAGAAGTCGCGGGAGATTGACATCGCGCAGCGATCGGCGCCGAATGTGCGGGTCTGGGGCAGGGGCCTGAGCCCTGTGGCGACCGCGTTGCGGAAGGTCTCGACGCCATCGACCGTCTCGCTCGAAAGCGTGCACTGGCTCTGCGCCGCATAGCCGGCGCACTGGTCGACGACGCGTTCGGCAAGCGTGCAGCTGTCGTCCACCTCAACATGGAGCTGCGCGAAGGCTTCGCCGCTATCGGCGACGGCGGCGCGCAGCCAGACCTCGTGGTCACCTTCTGTAAGATAGGAGATGATGTCGAGGTTCGGCGAGGCCTGGTAGGTCGCCTTCTTCTCGCACTTGCCCGGAGGCAGGCCCGTGGTTGTCCATGGCGACGGGCCGGAACCCAGCAGTGTACCGTCGATCCGGACCTGCACCCAGTCATCGGCAAAATAGCGCACGAGCCGGGCGGCGGTTATGCGGCTTGCCTGGCTCACATGCAGCGTCATGCGAAAGTCGAAGAGCGTGCAGGACCCGCCCTTCAGGCTGTCGTCGGTGGGCGATCCCATCAGGAAGTCGATCGCGCCCGTGCCTGTACGCACCTCGGAGTATCCGCCCGACGTACGGCTTATGACATCGTCGATGGACGGATCGGCAATTGTGACCTCGCGGGTGATCGCGCACGAGCGCATCTGCTGTGCCTTGCCGGCGCCTGCACCAGAAGCGGCAAGCGACTGGAAAATGCTGCTGCCGGTCGAAGCGTTTGCTGCGTCGGCCTGGATGGTCGCCGGATTGGCGCGGTAGGAGACCTGCGCAATCGCGGGGTCGTCCGCGCATGCGGTGGCCTCAGCGCCGACATAGCGGATGAGCGGGCCATTGACTTGTGTCTGGGCTACTCCGACGCGCGGGTCGGACGTGGTGAGCGCGCCGATCATGCCGCCGCCCAAATCCTTCAGGACATCGTCGAGGTTGCCCCATACCAGATTGGCGCCGCAGCTGTTGTTGACGCAGTAGCAGCCGGCAAGCTCAGGCATCGCCACCTCGGCAAGGCTGAGTGCGCGCCCCGCATCCGCGGTCCAGGCGAGATAGTGGCACTGGGTCCAGGTGCCCGGCTCGCAGGACACGACACCGTTCGCGCAAATCCCCGAGATGGGCCGGGAAATCGTGCCCGAGCGATCGAGACTGCCGTCGAGATTGGTGTCCTGCGAGAGTGTTATGCTGGTGATGTCGCCGGTGCTGCCGGGCTGGATCAGGACCTCGAGCAGGCTTGCGGTCTTCTGGCAGGCGATCGCGGGCGTGAAGGTCCGGCTCTGGTCGATGGTGGAGATGGCCTCTCCGCTCAGGCCCGGTGTCAGGTAGTTGCCGCGAAGGGCGTCGCTCGAGCCGGTCCGCTGCTGCGTTGCCGTCGCCGCTGCCCGGGCACGGTCTTCGACTGTCTGCGCCCGGCTTTGCGGAGCGGCAAAGGTCAGCACGCAGGCCGCGAGTAAACAACGCCCTGCCATGCGTAGGGCCGTTTCGCGCGCGGCGGATCGGTAGGCATGTTCTGAGCCGCCACCTCGGCGATCATACACCGTGCGGCGCTGCCTCTCGCGTTCGCTGCGTTTCCCGAGTGTCAGCGCGGCCGCCTGCCAGGAGCCTGCCGGGGGGCGGGCCGGCATCTGGCGGTTGGGCTTGGCGGCCGCGCTGACGGGTGGCGGGACGGCGCCCCTGGGGAGGCCGGGCGCCGTCCCGTTCCCGCACTGCCGATGCCGGACGTCCGCATGCGTGGCGGGCATGCCTCGCGCGCCGGCACCGGTCGGTGCGGGAAAGGGCAGGGGTGATCGCTCAGGGCGCCGTGATACCGGCACAGCAGATCACCTTTTCGAAAAGCATGAACTGGGCGTTGTCCTGGCCCGGGGCATGCTTGGAGGAGGACCAAAGGGCGCCCGGGCGGCCGATGTTGACGCAGGCACCGGCCTTGACCGGCTCCATCAGCTGGTACTTGTAGCGCGACTTGGTCCAGATCGGCGCTGCCTTGAAGGCGCAGCCGTCCGCAGTGCTGATGGTCGCGGCGCCAAGCCTGCCCATCATGTAGGTGCCGCGCGCGGCAAGCCCTGCCCAGGCCTCGACGGAATCGTCGAAATGGATGTCACCGGCGAGCGGGTAGGCGGAGCCCCAGCTACCCATGCACCAGAACAGGGGGTCGATGACCTTGCCGGCCGCCGCCGCCGCACTGTCGGCCATGCAGGCAAGGCCGGCCGCGGGATTGCCGAAAAGGATGGCCTCGGGCTGGATGATTGCACCCAGCGTCGCCGACTGCCAGGTCGGCAACAGCTCGGTCATCATCGCTACGTCGAACCCGTCGTCCTCCAGGCAAGGCAGGTCGGTGAACATGTCAAGCATCGCCCAGACCGGGGCGATGTAGTAATGCATCTGCGCGAACATCTTGCGCGTATTGGTCCCGTCCGCGATCGATGACTGGCTGCCCTGAAGCCGGCCGTGGGTGGGCATGATGTCGGCGCCCAGCGCCATCATGCAGCCCGGCTCGGTCACCACGTCGATCATTCGGCTTGGCGACCAGAAGCTGACCTTGACGCCGAACCAGAAGGTGGCGCCCTTGCGGCAGGCACAGAGCGGCTTCGAGGACGACTGGGCGTCGAGTTCCTTGGAGAGCTTGTCGAAAGTGCCGATCCTCACCCCGCCGATGGTGATCGGAAAGACGCAGGTCCAGCGCACTTTCGTGATCGGGTTGAAGACCGTCCCGGCAGGGCAAGAGGATGCATGGGCAAGCGGCGGCATCGTCGGTGTCAGCCAGAGCGCGACCAGGATTGCGCATACCAATGCTATGCGGACAAGCCAGCGCGTCATGTCGCGGGTCCGCGCTTGAGGGCCACCTCGGTGAGTTCGAGGCTCTTGCCGACCTGGCGGACGATGACCGGGGCGACGGCCAGGGCAAGCCTGTCCTTGACCCGTTCCTCGAGGATGAAGAGCGGGCGTCCGGCAGTCTCGGCCAGACGAATGGGATCGCCATTGATGGCACCGACATCACCGGCGGGGGATGCAAGCAGGATCCAGTCTGTAGGCGCTGCGGTGCGGAGCGCCCATGCAAGATCGCGCGGATGGACGATCACGAGCTTCTGCGGCAGCGTGACATAAGTGAGTGGGTTGAAGGTGAAGCCGCGGGGATAGAGCACGCGCCCATCTGGCAGCGTGATGTCCATGTCGAGCGTATGGAACGGCACGAGGCTGCGCACCTTCGATACGCTCGCGGTTGCCAGCTGCGCCGAATGCATCGAGGTCCAGGTGCTGCGCGGGCCGAACTTCTGGCCAAGATCGGGCGGAAGCGCAGAAGTTTTGTGCTCGATCTCTGCAAGCGCATCGGGCTCCGCGATCGGCCAGCTCCGTCCGATGGTCGAGGTCGCGCCCTGGGCGTTGGTCGGGAGGGTTCCAACGAGGATACCGGGAAGAAAAGCGGCGATTTTAGCCAGCTTTCGCGCAAACGGCTCCGAGATCATCGGTCGATCACCGCTCATCGTAAGTGGCCTCGATATCGGTCTGGCGGGCCGGTTGGCGCGGACGATGGCGACCACAGGGGCGACTGGAAGGCTGGCCGGCGAGCGCTGCTGCAAGACAGGCGCCCGAAATGAGTGCCAGCAGCATGACAGCCAGCTGCAATGCATCGACGGACGTGACCGATCCGCGCGCCAGCGCGACAAGAACGAGCCCGGCCTGAATGAGCAGAAGAAGGTAGCCGCCAAGCAGGAGCCGTATGGCCGCAGGCTCGGGGTTGGGGCCGAGCAGCCCCCTCATGATCTGCCCCGGCCACGCAGGCGCGAGAGGCCGTGGCCGGCAAGCGCAGAGAGACCGACGAGCAGGATGCCGCCCAGCAGACAGCCGATACCGACCACCAGAGCGTTGCGCACGACAAGGGTGGGCGGATGGCCGAGCAGGAGGCCTGCAATCAGCACGAGGGCGCTCAGCATGACGGCCTCGATCATGACCAGTCGCAGGCGCCAGTGGACGGCTTCATTTTCCGCGCGGATCGCGACGCGCGCCTCTACCATGCGTTCCAGGATCGGGTCGCCGGACAAGTCGAGGGCGAACTGGTCGCCGCCCGCGGCCCTGCGCGGCTTTCGCTTCGAATCTGCCATCATGATGTCTCCATGCCGGTGCGGGGCTCGCCCAGGATTTCTGCAGGATCGACGCCGGCAAGCTCGCAGACGGCCTCGAGGGGCGAGCGTCCTGCGCGCAGGCGCGCTTCGAAGGCGGCGACCTCCTCCGGGGCGCTTGTGTTGATCCAGTAGGAAAAGGGGTCGACGACGAGACGGGCGATGCCGAGACCCAGCGGAGAGTCGATGAAGACTTCCGAGTAGTGCGGTTTGGAATTGCGCACCGACTTCAGGAGGTCGAGCACGAAACCCGAATAGTCGAGGATCTTGTTTTCGACTGCCTTGTGGTATGTCGAGCCTTGCAGGAGGAAGCGCGTTGCCGCGTTTTCGAGAATGACCTGGCCGGTGCCGCCGAACAGCAGCAGATCGTTCATGGACTGCAGGACGATGCCGAAGCTGCCCTGGTACTTGCGGGCGCGGCGATAGCCCTGGCCGAAGGCCTCGGCGAGGCGCGAGAGGTCCTGCCCATCGGTTTTGGTCATGAACTGCGCGGCCTCGTCGCACAGCACGAAGCGCGGGCGATCGCGGGCCGAGAGGTAGAGTTCCTGGGTGACCGCGTTCACCACCACCATGACGATGACGTTGAAGAGGTCGGGCATGGCCTTGAGGCGCTCGAGTTCGAGCACCACGAACTCGTCACGCGAGATGTCGAGGGTCGAGGGGCCATTGAAGAAATGGCCGTAGGCGCCGTCCGATCCGAAATCTCGAAGATTGAAGGCAAGCTCGCGCGCTGCGGGAATGAGATGCTCGACGCTGTCGATAGGGCTGTGGACAAGCTCTGGATAGGCTGCGAGCCACCTGCGGACAGCGTCGATCCCGTCCTCGGCACGGCCGCTGTCGATCGTCCACTGGACAGCCGATTTCAGGAGATTCCACTGGGAGGTCGTGACGCCCTTGCGGGTCGCTGCATTGGCCATCTCGGCGACGATCGCGACCGCCATCGAGATCGCGGACTGCTTGTCCTCGCCATCGAGCGCGAACCCCATGTCGAAGGGGTTGAGAACGATCCGCTCCTCGCCGATGTCGATGTAGCGGCCCGAGCACAGGGTGCACAGCTTGCGGTAGCTGCCGCCGATATCGATGATCCGGATGAGCGCGCCTTGCGCATAGTACTGCTGGCACAGGTTGTTGAGGAGGAAGCTCTTGCCCGCTCCGCTTTCGGCCGAGACGATGAAATTGTAGTTGTTGATGCGCGGATCGAAGAGATCGAGCGTGACGAGCTGGCCCTTGCGCCCGGCATAGAGCAGGGCGGGGCGGCCACCGCCGCGAAAATCGGTCTGGACGGGTGCCATCAGCACGGCGGCCTTGACCGGCATGCGAAAGTCGCGCTCGAGCATGCGCAGCGTCTTGTTGTCGGGATAGAGCCCGAACGGCAGGCTCATCGGCAGGAGCACCGGGTTGAGGTAGCTTTCCTCCTGCATCATGAAGGGCAGGGGTTCAGCCTCCCACAGGCGCTTGGCGCGTGCGGCCATGTCACGCGCATGGCCGGCGTCCCGGCCGAAGACCCACAAAGTGGGAATGATGCGCACGAACTTGCTGTTGCCCGCCTCGTCGAGCACCCAACCGATCTCTTCGATCTGCTTGCCGACCTCGACGGCGAAGCTGCCTGCGGCCTTCTGTGCCGACAGCACTTGCGCCCGCTTGTGGATTTCGAACGCCGAATGATCGAACAGGACATTGAGGGTGTAAAGGAATGGGCCACCGATCTGGTCGCTGTCCTCCGATGCGCCGCGCATGCCGCCGGTCAGCCTGTTCGCGCGTTCCGCGGAAATTCGGCGGGCAGGGGACTTGGGCGTGAGGCAGCGCGCGACCTGGCCGCCCAGGTGAACCTCGGGTCCGTCGAAGAGCAGGTCGGGTCCGGCATCGATGATCTGGCGCCGGATGGGCGGCACGCCACCACTGAACCCGGCGCTGGCCCCCGCGCGGCTACCGGCGCTGCGAGCGAAAGCGCCGGGCGCGGCGCGGTAGACACCGTTGAACACGCGCCGGTAGAAGGCAACGGTCTCCTCGGGAGCAAGCCGGCGGATGCCAAGCTTGTCGAGCTGCTCCTCGATCTGGCGCCTCAGGTCGCTCGCCATCGGCGCGCGCGTTTTGACCGACAGGATCGTGCGAAAGTTGCGCAGCGGGATACCGTGCAGGGCATGGAGACCATGGCGCCCGTCACTGAGATACTGCGCAGTGCGCCTCGCCGAGGCCTGGATCAGCGGATCGGGACGCGACTTGAGATCGAGAAAGGCGTCGAGCGCATTCTCGATCAGGGGATCGGCGAAAGTATGCAGTTGGAGCACAGTGCCGGGGCCGAAGTGGACATTGAGCAGGCCGAGGAGTGCCTGGTGCACATGGGCGAACATGTAGGCCGAAGGCACCAGCTCCCAGGCGTAGCCAAAGCCATCGTCGATGCACAGGAACGCCTCTTCGGTCTCGTCCCACGCAACGAGCGGGATGAAGTCCGAGAAACGATCGCGCGAGACGCTCTGGCGCAGCCGCGCATATGTGAGGCCGCCTCCGCCCCGGGTGCCGAATGACTTCATGGCAGCGCCCCTCCCAGCACGGTTGCCGGCTTAGGGGGTTCGTCATTCGCTCTCTCGTGCACCTGGCCCAGCACCGGAGCCTGGCCGGCCTGTGAGGCAGGCCTCACGAGGTAGCCGCCGACCACCCAGCCGGGCGCGTCGAGGATCGAATAGACGAAACGGGGCATGTAGAGCCGGTCCGGGCGCTGGCGATCGGCATAAGGCATGACAAGCGTGCGCACCGTGCGCGGCGCTTTCAGCATCGGTGTGACCGGAGCTTCGATCAGTCCTTGCATTTCCCGATAGACACTGTCGCGATAGCCGGCAAAGGCGGTGGTCACGGTCTCGTTGCCGCGGCGCGGGTTACTTGTCTTGCGCCCTGTCGCCAGGTTTCCATTCTTCAGCAGCTGCCTGTCACGGGTCACGGCAGGATCGGAATGCGATGTCCGTTCGGCGACTGCATCGGCATAGGCCTGGTCGGGGTGAATGCACTGGCCGTGATCCGGGTTCTTGCAGCTGAACGTCTCCGAATAGGGAGAAAGCAGTGAACCGATGGTGGTGCATGCCCCCAGGCAGCAGCTGGCGGATGCAAGGAAAACGCCTGCAAGGAGAGGGCGGGCGAGGAGAGGGCGGTTCGAGAGCCTCACAGCTTGCCTCCGACGGTTGGCTTGATTTCGAGGCCGACGCCTTCCTGGATGACGACGACCACCTCCTTTGCGGCGCCGACCTCTACGACCGGACCGGCCTGCCGGGCGAGGTCGAGATAGAAATCGGTAAGCTTGTCGGAGGATTTGGAGAGGCCGCCGGACAGACCGGATTTCATCGCATCGCCGGCATCGAGCTTGCGCACGGTACCGAGAGCCGAAGTCGAGGTATTGCCAAAGGTGTTCTCGACGCTCTGCGAGATGCCGCTGATCGTGCCGGCAATGAATGTGCGCGCGAGCGCGGCTCCGGCCCGCGTCACGACTTTGCCTGATAGGCCCTTCTTGCCATCGGCGTCGACGAAGAAGCCCTTCACCGGCTGATCCACGACAGAGCGTTCTTCAAAGTCGATGCAGCTAAGCGTCACGAGTTGCACCTCGACGCGCTCCTTGGCGAGACTGCCGGTCGCATTGCCGATGACGAAGCATCCCGAGAGGTTGGCCTTGACGTCATTGGGCAGGACGGCCGGTGCCTGGACGCGCGCGATAATAGGCTCGGGGTTCGATGTCGCGTCCCGGCTGGCGAGCGCGTCGATCCCAGTCAACAGCCGCGCTTTCATGAAACCAGGCGGCAAATAGATCATCCGATTCTTTTTTTTCGAATCCGGGCCCGCTCCCTCCTTGGGCACGAGAGGGATCGTCGCTTGGCCGATGCCGCCGACGACCTTCTCGACCGGAGGTGCGGGCGGCGCGGCCGGCGCCGTGGGCAGGGCGGGCGGAGGAGGTATGCCCTGGTCGAGGCCGTCGAGATCGGCGGGCGGTGCGGGAAAACCGGGTAGCGCGGGCGGGAGGCCCTCGCCATCGCTCGGGCCGTTGCCGCTCGGGGTTGGACCTCCAGGAGCCTTGCCTTCCTCGATCGCGGTGACCCGGTCGCCCAGCATCTGCTGGCCGTCGAGAACCTTCTTGAGATCGCCGCGCAGCTTCTCTTCCAGGCTGTCGCCGCGAAGACCGGCCCCCATGTCGAGCTTGGTCGCGGCGGGGGCAGAGACGACCGGAACCTCGCTTCGGCTGGCAGCGTAGAGGCCGCCACCCAGAACACCGACGAAGACAAGTATAGCTGCCTGTTTCGCGCGAAGCTTATGCGTTGAAGACAGTGCATCCCATCTTGCGCGCAAGGCCTCGCGGGCTGGGGCGCTGCGGCTTTCGGGATTTGGGAGCGACGTTTCGGGTCCAATGGCATCGCGCTCGTTTGGTCCGGTCATTCTCCGGCTCCCCTGCGCACGACGATGAGGCGGGCGGTGGCTCCGGCATCCAGGGCGATGCGATCGAGTGTGACGGCAAAGATGTTGGCGCCAAGCCGGCTGTCGAGAAACGCCCGTTCGTCGAGCGTCTGGGCCCCGCCACCCGAGATCAGATACTCGCTGGCGGATAATCCGGCGCCGTCAATCGAGAGGCGCTTGCGTTCGAGAAGGAGGGTGCCGGGCAGGCCCGCGAGCGTGATGTCACGCGCTTCGGGCGCGACTTCGGAAAAGCTCGCGGGCACCATGTCGCGAAGGAGTGCCAGGGTGATCGAGACTGCGCGCTCCTCCTCAACCAGAGGGCCTAGAAGATCGGCATTTGCCCGGGCGCGCTGGTCTGCGCCTGGCAGCAGCGAAACCGTCTGCGCAGGGATGTCGGAAGGCTCGGCGTAGAGTGCGTAGACCGAACCGTTGCAGCGCACGAAGAATTCCGAAGGGGCCGTGGCATAAGTGCGGGTGGGGACGTATTCGCTCTCCACCTCGCGCACGAGGAACTTGACCCAGGCGTCCCCGCCGCTGCGCTCGACGGCGATACCCTTCTCTGCGGAGAACCTGACCTCCTCGATTTCGCCGCCGCTGCACACGATGTGGTTGACGTCATGGTTCGAGAGGCGGATCGCGCTGGTCTGGTCCGGTACCACGGAGATCGTCTGGGCCGAGGCTTGGGTGCTCGTCGCCAGAAGCGGTGCCGCAAGCGCTAGGGTGTACCTCGATGCGGGCCAGCCTGAGCGGAGCAGGGGATTGCGCGCGCGAACGGTCCTACTGGTGCGCATCGAAGTTCTCCTCTTTGAGCGAGGTCAGCCAGAAGCGCCCTGCCTCGACGGCAAAGCCGATTTTCAGCGTGCCGCGGAACTTGCGGATGACGCCGCCGATGACGCGCACTTTCTCGACCGGCACGGCGATACTGCTGGAAGTCAGAAGCACGGGCTGATCGGGCCGGATGTAGGTAGCGATCGACAGCGTGGGATTGCCCGAGAGTTCGTCGAGAATTGCATTGAGGCTGTCCCGCAGGCTGCCGAATGCAGACGGGTGCGTGATGGCGAGCAATTCCTGGAACTGCCGGTCCGCCGAGTAGGCCGTATAGGTTCCGGCGAGACTGACGATGTTGCGCGTCATGCTGCGCAGGTATTGCGGCGAAGGCTTGTCGCCGGTTACGTAGAGATCGCCGCCGGCGCCGAAGGGAACGACCACGGTTCGCTGGTTCCGGTTCGCGCTGTAGATCACAATGCCGAGGACCGCGGTGATCCCGAAAAGCCCCAGAACCGCGAACTTGAGCAGGCGGTTCTCCTCGAAAAGGTTCGATGAGCCCTGAAGGTAGCGATGGATCCCCCAGCTGGCGGGCTTGCCGGCCAGCGGGTCAGGGCGGCGAGGGGCTGCCTGCTCCATGATTTTGTCCCCGCTCACTCGAAGAACCGCCGCTGGGTAGGGCCGGGGTAGCCTCGAAAGGAGACAAGTCCCCAGCGCCAGGCGAGATGCGGAATGAAGCCGCGGGGCTTGGTCCGCTTCCAGGGTATGAAAAGGAGAAGAGCCGCGATGAGCGTCCAGCCGATCACTCCTCCGACAATGACGGCAACGAAGATGGTCGACATGACCAGCACGAACTCGTCCGAACCGAACCAGAGAATCTGGACGGGGCGGTGAAGGTACTGGGGCAGGCGTTCATCCACGGCTCTTCTCCTCCTGCTTCACAGACAGCCCGGCCGGGCCGGGTGTCGGTTATCCGGGCTGTTGCCCGGCTCGGAGGGCACGGTCTCACGCGCGGACTGAGCGTCGTTGCGCGAGGCTGTGCCCGATTGCTCAGATCACCATTCCGAAGGTCTGCAGAATGGTGTCGGATTTGATGAGGCACACCGCCGCGACGATCGTCGGGATGCCGACCATGATGTTGGAAAACAGCCGCGATACGCCGAAGAGGAAGGCAGCGACCCCGGCGACGAAGCCGAGCGGCCCCTTGACCCCCTGATTCACGACGATGTCGTAGATGTCGTAGCCCAGGTCGCCGGCCGCCGGGGCCGTAAAGGCCTGCGCGGCGCCCGCGATCGTGAGAGCGAGGAGCAGCGGTATGCCAACGTCGGCGCAGGTGAGAAGGCGCTTTGCAGTGATGGACCTCATGGTCTGTACTCCAGTCCTGTTGGGGAGCCGTCCGGCTGGAAGCCGGTTGTCGTGGACATTCATCCAGGGCAGCCGGCGGCGGCGCAGGACAGCTCCCCGGGAAGGGGCGCGGCCGCCTGAAACTCATGCCTTCGATGTCAGAGGTGCCGGGGCGGGGCGATTGCTTCCGCCTCTGGGCGAGGCGCCTCAGGGAGAATGGCTTGCCGGCTCCGCCTCGAGCGTGGCCTTGGGTTTGGAGAGAAACTCGTCCAGTTCGGCCTGCTGAAAACCCGAAATCAACCGGCCGTCCACGATCAGCGTCGGCGTTGCAGCTATGCCCATCTTGCCGACCTCCTCGCTGTTCTTCGCGACACGCGCGTGACCCTCGGGGCAGGTCCGCAAGGGGCCTGGTACCGAGCCGGCATAAATGCGTTCGAACTCTGCTGCAGGGTCCGGTGAGCACAGGATGTGCTCCGCCTTCGCCGCCGCGTGGGGATGGATGCCGCTCACGAAGTAGATCAGCCGCCGCACCGGTTTGCCTTCAGCCTCCTTTGCGGCCCAGAACTTGTCGAGGGCGCGGCAGAATGGGCAGTCGGGATCGGTAAACTCGATGACCGTAGGCGCGTCCGCTGGGCCGATGGCAAGAGCGCCCTTCGGGTCGAGCGTGCCGATCCGCCGCCGCGCGCTGGCGTCCTGAGCAAGGGCAGTGAGATTAACGCCGTTCTTGTCGTACACCGCGGCAAACAGGATCATGTCGCTTTCGGGGGCGTAGTAGACGACCTTGCCGCCCGCGATGGCCTGATAGATCGGCCCCGTAACTGGTGCCGGGCCGAAGTCCTCGAAGCGCAGGTTCGTGAAAGTCTGCTGCAATCTGCGTTGCGCGGTGTCTGCTAGCGCGGAGATATCGCGGTGTGACGCACCGTCCTGCCCTACGGCTGGTACAACGCACGAAATTGTGCTGAATATTGTAGCATTCAGACAGACTATGTACTTGCTGACAGTTCTCATCGCCTATGCTTTCCAAGTTTGTTTTGAATGGGCTTATCCAGAAGAGAATGATCCAGGTGCACATGGCCTGCCGCCGCCATGGTTTCGCTACGCGGCAGCGCATCCCATGACCCAGGGCCTTGCTGCCGAACAACGAACTGGTCCGCCGCCCACTCCACTCGCTGAAAACGAGGATGGGGGAGCGGAGTGGGTCTGTCCTGCCCTGCGCAAGCGAGTAGCTCGACCGCGGATACGAGAAGGGGCATTGCGGGCAATGTCCTGAGTATCGATCCCATACTGGCCTCCTTGGCGGAAGAGCGGAGAGTGTCTTGCAGGTTTCCCTGGAGATCGCCGAGCGCGGCGCCACTCAGGAATTCAACATGGGAATGGTGCCTATGGTCAGGAGCGACAATCAAGCGGGGAGGTCCTGAGCCTGCCGCCAGAGGCACTGCGGCAGCCTCATACGGCATTCCTGAGACCGCAACGAGTACTGGGCGCCCAGACGCGAACTGGATCGTTCGCTTTCCTGTCTTAAAAGAGTTCGCCAAGCGGCCGTGCCTGGTGAGAGCATTGCCGAAACCAAATGGATTCGGAAATGCCGCGAGCGCCTATGGTTTGCATCTCAGATTGAGAAGAATTCCCTTTGACGACTGTCCGGACTGAAATCACTCTGTAAGGAAATATGCGCGGGAGAGCTCACACCGGATTTATGAGGAGGGTAGTGCATGCCTGCACTGAGTAAAGTTGTCGCGCCGGTGCCCGAACGTTTGGAGCAAGTGAGACAGGTGTCAGGGCGTTTGATCGAAGAGCGAAGGAAGCACTCACATATTACTCAGCGCCAACTTTCCATCAGTACGGGAATAGGGGTTCGGTGGTTGCGGGAGATAGAAGCAGGCAATCCCTGTTCCACATTCGACAACCATCTGCGCTGCGCATTCGCGCTTGGCCTTGGAGCATCGCATCTATTCGTACCGCTGCTCTTCATGGAGCACGAGGTGAAGTTTCCTCTCGCACTGCTTCTCGATGATCCCGGTGATCTCGACGAGCACTGCATCGCCAGCATTGGCGACTACTATGTGGCATCTGTCGCGCGTCAACTGCGCCCCGGCCCTGCCACTGCGCGCAGCCCGGTCATCGACCTCGAAGGGCCGTAAGCAAATGCGGCGTCATGCTATCAGATGGTCGGTGTGGGGCTCATTCCTTGACTGACGATGACCAGGAACCGCCAGCCAATGGACCTTCGCGAGATTCCTTGCGCCTTGAACATGGTGAGCTGTGCCGCCTGTTGCTGGCAGAACAGGCGCTCATTACGAAAATCTTCGATGGCAATCAGCTCGCGAGTCCGCGATGGGAGATTCTTCTCGATCTGTACCTTGCGGCTTTGGAAGGCCGGGCGCTTTATCAGTCGGCCTTGGTCTCCCAGCTTTCTCCCGCGGCTTCTCATCGCCTGGCCGCGACTCTTGAGCGACAAGACCTTGTTGAACGCGGGCACGACGAAGCGGATCATCGCAGAACACTGGTTTCACTTCGCCCTCGAGCCATGACAGCAATGGATCATCTTCTTGACGATCTGCACAGGCGCGGGGCAAGCTTTCGGTCAACAGGTCAGTGATTTGCCGTGTGTGCTTGAGCCAGAACGACATTCGGATCGCTGCCGGCAAAGGTCTCCCGTTTGTGCGGGAGCACTCGGGTCCGCTGCATCAATGGGCCACGTATGAATTGCATCGTCACGTCGCTGCCTCTTGATCTGGAGGACTGACCTTGGCACCATTGGCCATCGCAACCGACCGCGTATACACGCAGCTGCGTTCAGACATACTGCGTGGTTTGTATCGTCCTGGTAGCGAGATCGTCATTACTCGGATCGCACGCGATTTCGACGTCAGCATCGCTCCCGTACGAGACAGTGTGAACCGTCTGGTTGGAGAGCGGCTGCTTCTTACCGGTACCCAGATCGGGTACATGCTGCCGGATATTACCCCTGCTTCATTACGAGATCTTTATCTCTGGCACGAGCATTTGATGAAGCTTGCGTTGGCGCGCCGGCCGCTGACGATGCGGTCCATAGCGTTTGATAGCGAGTCCGTGATTGAATCTCCGGAATCCTATGCGGCGACGGCGGAGATGTTCTTCTCAGACCTCTGCTTTCCAGCACCGAATCGCCATCTCGAACATGCGATTGCAACGGCAGGCGAAAGCTTGCGGCGGGTGCGACTAAAGGAAATCGACCACCTTCCGCGTGCGGCCGAGGAACTCGCCGTACTCCTCGATCTCGCGACGGGGGAAGATCATCGCCGGCTTTCCGCCGCCATCTCGTCGTATCATCGCCGCCGGTTGCAGCAGGTCCGCTTGTTGACGCTCGCTGTTGGGGGAACCTTGGACGTGTGACGTGCGGGTAGACGTACACGTTAACGAAGACGAGAGCTTATAACCTTCGGTATATGCACTTCCGATCACATCATCTTCGTTGCTGCAATTGTGCAGTTTCGAAGAAAGGAAGTTGTCATGGATCGCAATGACGAACTGCTCGACGAAGTCATCGAACTGGGGATGGCCAGCATCGAGACCAAGGGGCCTCCCGGGGTGATCGACGACAACGTCGGCAAGAGCCTCGCCACCGGCCTTACCGACGAGTGACCAAGACCGGCGCGCGCCCTTGCGCGCGCCGGCATCTGCTCACTCCGAAAGGATCACGAAATGGGCGTCAACAAAGCTTCGGCCAATGAGATCATCGAACTGGGTTCGGTAATTGCCTGCACGAAAGGTCCTCCTGGGCCGTTCATTGAATTCGTCGGGACCGGCTATCCCTACGGAATGCATGACGACTGATTACAGCCAGCACCTTGCTGTCTTTTCCCGGAGTACGCTGATGTTGCCAGCGGTGAGTTTCACGTTTGTGGATGGTCAGGCGATCTTTCTGGATCTCGCTAACGACCACTATGTTGCGGCCGGTGTCGCCAGCAGCGCTGCGCTCGAGCGGATATGTACAGGGGCGGAGCTGAGCGAACGCGACTCCTGGATGCTGCGGCCGCTGATCGAACGTGGGCTGCTGCCGGTTGGTCATGACCGCATCCGTGCGCAGTTGTGTGAACCATGCGCCGTGGTCGAGACCAGCTGGCTCGACACTCTACCGAGCCGCGTTTGGATGCCTGCTGTGCGCAGTGCTGCACGGATTGTCTCGGCCGGGTCACGGTTACGTGCACAACCCCTTTGTGAGGTTGTGCTGCAAATCCAGCAGCGTAAGGCCACGCTCGTTCCGCGTGAATCCCAGCTGCTCCCCTGTCACCGCCTGACCGCGCACTACTGGTCCGGCATGTTCCTGCCTGCTCATGGGCGCTGCCTTGCAAGGTCCGTGGCGTTGGTCGGAGAACTGCTGGCCACGGGCTTTGCCTGCGATCTCGTAATCGGCGTGATGCGCAATCCGTTCAAAGCCCATTGCTGGGCGCAGGCGGGTACGACCGTCTTGAACGATAGTCTGGATGAGGTTCGCGCCTTCAAGCCGATTCTCGTGATCTGATGGTACGCTACCTTCTTCTGGCGGGTGCACCGCCGTCGTCACTGGTTGACGCCGTAACCAAGAGGCTGGCGAAGCTTGGCGACGAGTTCGTGGCGGTGGCGTCGTCCTCCCGTATTGCGCTATTCACCGATACACCTTCAGCTGTCGTCGAAATAGCAAGCGGCGGCTTCCTGCTCGGCACGATGTTCGCGCCCGATGGCGCGAGGATAACGCGGCTGTCCGAAGCGCAGCAAGCGTGTGTCGGTATTGGCGGCGCCGCGGTTCTTCCCGAACTGGTCTGGGGCAGCTACCTCGCGGTTTGCGTCGACGTGACGGGCGGCGACATTGACGTTATGCGCGACCCATCGGGCGCCCTGCCGTGCTATTTTACCTCGGGCCCAAAGATCACGGCATTCAGTTCCGATGCCGACCTCCTGGTCCAGCTGGGCCTCGCGAGTGCTGCAATCGACTGGACAGGCATCGATGCGCACCTGCGAAGAGTTGGACTAAGGGCCGCGCAAACCTGCCTCGCCGACGTGAAGGAACTTTTGGCGAGCCAAGTTTTCAGGCTGGGGAGGTCGAATGAGAAACCCGCCTGCGTCTGGTCTCCGTGGTCCTTTGCAGGTCGCGAGAGGCAATTCACGCGCTATGAAGATGCTGTTGTCGCAGTGGGGCAGACAGTCAGAAGCGCGGTGCGCGCGCTTGCGCGCGAAACACGGCGGTCGGTTCTGGGCGTTAGCGGTGGCTTGGACTCTTCAATCGTGGCGGCTTGCCTCTCGGAGTGCGAGGTCGACGTGACCCTTGCGACAATGGTTACCCAGGACCCGCGCGGTGACGAACGAGCCTATGCCAGCGTCATTGCAACCGCGATAGGCCGTGATCTCCATGCATGCTTTGAAAGTCTGGATCTTGTTGATTTGACTATATCGAAGGCGGCTCACTTACCCCGGCCCACCGCCAGGGCCTTTGCGCAATCGACAAACGCTCTCTTCCAAGAACTGGCGGACGCGCGCCACGCCGACGCCTTCTTCAGCGGAGGAGGAGGAGACAATGTCTTTTGCCTCATGCATAACGTGCTTCCAGTGGTTGACCGGTATCGTGTCGAGGGTCTCAGCCGAGGGCTGGCCAAGACGGCTATCGATGTAAGCATGGTCGCCGGTGTGAGCGTCTGGGAGGTGTTCCGGCGTTCATTAAGGCGTCAGATGTCCTCCCGGCACGGTTATGTCTGGCCAGAGACTTCGAGCTATCTGGCTCCTGGCGCTGCAGGTCTGGGAGCAGTAGCGCATCATCCCTGGCTTGATGCACCACCAGGCACGCTCCCTGGGAAGGCGGCACACATTGCTTGGGTCATGCACGTCCAGAACCATATTGAAGGGCATGGAGAGGCCCGAACGCTGCCGACACTTTGGCCGCTCTTGAGTCAGCCGGTGATTGAGACGTGCCTTCGCGTGCCGACCTGGATGTGGTTCCAAGGTGGACGTAATCGCTCGGTGGCGCGAGCTGCCTTCACTGACATCCTGCCGCAGCAGATAGTAACCCGGCGCTCCAAGGGAACTCCCGATGGCTTCGCAGCCAAGATTTTCGAAACCCGCAGGGCACAAATCCGGGACATGCTGAGCGAGGGAATGCTTGCAACGCATGGCATGCTTGACATGAATTCCATCCATGTTGCCCTCGGCCATGAGCGTCTGCATGATACACCCGAATTCAATCGCATCATGACGATTGTGGATGTCGAGGCCTGGCTGCGTGCGTGGAGCGGGCGCAGCCAGGCATCAGCAGACATCAAGTCCCTGCTTTGAGGTCAGATGTCGCCTCTTCGCGAAGGCCTTGCCATGCGCGGTACTGCTCGATCTTTGCTTTTGCAGGGTCGATCTTGTTTTTCAGCCAGAAGTCAAACCAGTCGAGGTTTCGTTCGTAGATGGCCGCTCGGTGCGCGGGTTGCCATTTCAGGTGGCCTTCGTTGGCGAAGACAAACATCTCCACCGGACGGTGATGCGCGCGTAGCGCCTCGAACGCTTCGATCCCGAGTAAGGATTCTCGCGAACCAAGTTGCATGAGAAGTGGCGTCTGGAATCGATCGGCATTAACTGCGAGCGCCGTGTGCCGCCAGAATGAGGGGTTTTCCTTAGCCACTGTCGGATACCCTTCCTTAATGCGAAAATTGCGCAGCCTCGCCCCACCGTAAACCATCGAATCCGGATCGATTCCCATCGAACTGAGCGCAGCAGCCGAGAACATGGACGTGTTTAGAAGCGCATAGATCGCGGTAGACGATCCCGCACTCAAACCGGTGATACCGATGCGCTCGGAATCGGCGATTCCCATGGAAATCGCCTTCTCGACTCCGGCGGTTATGGACGATACCTGATTTCGTTGCTCTTTGTATTCTGTGTAAGCCTGAGCATGGGCGACCGCCCAGTCGCTTAAAGCGGAATCCGGAACTTGGCTGATGTACGATCGCGATTTCTGAACACTGAGAACTGCAAATCCCCGTTGTGCGAACAGCCATATTGGGTACTCGTCACCTGTGCCTCCGCGTAGGAACCCGCGCGTATTGTACTGGACTACAACTAAAGGGATGGCCTCTCCGTTTCTTCTGCCGGGCGGGACTACGAGATCCCCGAAGTTCTCGGCACCGAACTCGTTTCTCCAGTGAAGCCTGGTGACCCGGCCCTTTTCGATCTTTGCGAAGGTGGGATTCGGGTCCCACAAAACGGTACTTTCTCCGCTTCGCGTGTCAATGTTCACGAGCCTTCGAGGGTAGCCGGAACTTTCGCGCCCGCAGATGAGTCCTTCCTTGACCATCTCGCAGCCAGCGAGGAGATCCGAGGTCCGGAAGATTTTCTGGAAACTACTTTGGTGAGGTGACCACCTGAACAGGGCAGTTTCCGATGCTCCCCATCCATCACGCCGAAGAATGAGCGCGTCCCTACCGTCGCGTGACCACCAGATCCGATTTATTGGATCAAAGACTGAGCCCGAACACTGGACCGCCGTGCATCGAATGTCGCGGCCGTTCTTTAGTCTTGCCCAAAGATCGAACCGTTTGAAAAGCTGCTCCGGGTCTCGGAGCCGGGTTTCCAGAGTTTCGTTCTGGGGATTTCGAGCAGTTCGAAGGAGTTCCTCGTCAGATGTCGGCAGCGCGGTCGTTTGCACGAGCCTGGCCTCGTCCGCTGAGGCGGGAACGACAGCGCCGGTCTCCGGCGAGACCTTAACGAAATCGAGACGGCCAGACATTTCCACGCTCGGGATCGTGTCGTTATACGGAACGAACCTGTCATCATAGCGATAGCCGGATAGGCCTTCGAAATCGCGCCGTTCTTTGGCCTCGGCTATTTCTGCGAACATTGCTGCTATCAGGCGCTTGCCATCGGAGGTCCAGGCAACTGCCGCGACATCGGCAGGCAAACGGGCCACTCTTGCTGCCTGCGTGCCATCGACGCGAACGCGCCACAACTCGGTCACGCCTTCTTCGCGCTTCCGATAGGCTAGCCATTGCCCGTCCGGAGACCACACCGGGATGTCCTCGGCGGGATATCCGTAGTCTGTCTGGAGCCCGCGCACTGCCACGTCTTCAAATATGGGCTGACCGCCAACATCAAGAACTTGCGGCGTCGCACCGGGCTGGAGCGGCATGGAAACGAGCGCGCGACATATGGTGTTGCCGGCAACGTCCGCTTGCGTGACGAAAAAGGCAATGTGGCTGCGTTCCGGCGAGATCGCAAAGATCCTGCTTTCTTCCCCGCGCTCGCTGGATCCGATGTTGCGAATTCCCAGCATGTCGCTGACAGTGATGGGACGCTTCGCAGGTCTTTCTGGCCTGGCTGCGGTCTCCATCGGATTGCACGCCGAATATGCGGCCGACGGTATCGAAGCGACGGCAGAGAGACAGGAAAGCGTAACGAGGCGGATAGTCCGGATACCCATTACCATTCCTTTCGCAGCGAAAGGCTGATGACCCGTCCGGCAGGGGAGGCGTTGGTGGGATCATATGGCTGTTCATATACTGCCGTATTGCGACGAAGCGGAGGGTGCTGGTTGAACAGGTTCTGCGCGGACAGCATAAGTTCAAGGTTTCGCAGTGGGGCCGGTCCGGAGACTATCCGCGTGGAAGCAGACAGGTCGATCGTCGTCATTGCGCTTATGCGCGTGATGGGCGTGACACGGCTGTCCTTGAGGCCACCGGCATGATTGACGAACGCGGCAATCGTCGATTCATCGATGCTCCACGACGCGCCTCCCCGGCCCTGGAAATGAGGCGGGTTGAAGATATAGCCAGAAAGGTCCTGCTTTTGTTGGAGCGCGCTGACCCGCTGGTCGCTGTCTAGATAGCTGGCATTGCCGCTCAGGCGTAGCGAGCCCCACGAGGCAAGTGACACAGTATATTCTGCCTGAATGTCGACCCCTTTAATGTTCTGGCGCGAGACGTTGCGGTTGGCATTGTAGATGATCGCGGAGACGAGCTCCGGGTCATATGGTCTGCCGGTACCGTTGCTGAAAACGCTGCCCTCGACGGCCGCAGTTACGGCCGCCAAGGAAGGATTTCGTGTGACGAAGTCCGCATAAGCCGGATCGCTCAGGGCCTGCCGGGTCAGCGTTATCGGCTGGGCTATCCGATCACGGTAAGCGACATTGAAATAGCTTACCTCGATCCGGGCGTTTTCGAGCCAGGAGGGATGCAGCGCGATTGATGCAGTCCAACTCGTTGCCCGCTCGGGTTTGAGATCGGGATTGCCCCCTGAAACTAGCAGAATGTCCTCGTTCGACGTCGCTCCCGCACCGTAATACAACGCAGGCATGAAGGCGACCGCAGGCGCATTGTAGCGCATGTAGAGCGTAGGCGCGCGAAATGACCTGCCCCAGGATGCCTTGAAGTCGATATCCGGATTGGGCGCGAGCAATGCGGATATCTTCGGCGTGAAAACATCGCCGGTCCCGGGATAGTTTTCATAACGGCCAGCGGCGTTCAGTTCGGCGCGGTGCAGCCATGGCATACCCTGCTCAGGCGATGCGAGGGGGATGCGGATCTCGGAGAAAGCATAGTAATTGTCCTGCGATGCCTTGATCGTTCGAGGGGCACCTGCAGTGCGATATCCGTGGAGGTAGCTGTTTCGATACCCACCCCCGATAGCCGCCTGGACCGACCCGGCCGGCAATTCGAACAGCGTTCCATTGGCCTGCAGATCGCTCGACCAGGCTTCGTTGCAGTAGCATCCGATCGTGAGGCTATCGATCTCGCCAAGTGCGAAACTCGCAGTGCGATATTTTGCCCGATCCTTGCTGTACAAGGTCGAGAGTTCGATCTGCCAGTCGCTGCTGGGTCGGATCAGTATCGATGGCGCAATTGACAACGAGGAACCGCCGTTCTCCAGTTCGCCGCCGTAAGCACGATAGTCGCCATCGGAAGTAGTCGCGTAACGCATGAGCGAGGAGCGCTCGCTGTAGATGCCGTCGAGACGAACCTCGACATTATCGATGATTTCCTGGCGAGCATTGATAAGAAAGCTCAGATTTCGGAGCGAGGGCGACAGAACGAGGCCGGGCGCTCGCTCGGATGCGTAGCTGCGCTGGCGTGCCAGTATCGGTGTCGCCTTTTGCCAGTCCATTGCCAGCATGACGTTGCCGGATGACCAGACGTGGCCCGCCAGTGCACCATATTGCTGGCGTTCATTGCCACCAGCGGTCGATGCCGACCATTTGCCCGAGGTCATGATGCCCTCATAGGACTTGCGGAGGACCACATTCGCCACGCCGGCCACGGCGTCCGATCCATAGATGGCGGAGGCGCCATCGGTCATCACCTCGATGCGGTCGATTGCCATAAACGGGATCGCCGAAATATCCACGCTCTGCTGCAGGCCGCTATAGGCCAAGCGGTGTCCATTCAGCAGCGTCAACGTGGCGTCGGAGCCAAGGCCACGCAGGTTGAGGCCGGTGCCGCCGCCGATGTAGGAGCCTCGGCTCTCAGGAACGCCCAGGCCGATGCCGGGGTTCTGGCCGCCGTTGAAGTTTTGCGGAATGGTGCGGATGGCATCTGCCAAGGTTGTGATGCCGCCTTGGCGCATTTCATCAGCCGTGAGCTTCACCATCGGAGAAATGCTTTGCGTGCCGCGGATGCGGGATCCGGTGACCTCGATATCGCCATCTTGCTGGGCTATGGCGGATTTGAGGGGGGAAGCGCTCCGAATGATGATGGTCGACCCCAAAAACTCGACCTCGAGGCCGCTGCCGTTAAGAAGGAATCGTATCGCCTCGTCGAAAGTATATTCGCCCTTCAGGTAAGGCGCTTTCCTGCCTGCAAGGATGGAAGGATCGGCGACCAACTGGCGGTCGTTCACACGTGCGACGGAACGAAGAGCTTCTCCAAGTGGCTGGCCGCTAAGGTCGTAGGTATGACGG
This sequence comes from Novosphingobium sp. HR1a, assembly GCF_015594425.1. Classification (NCBI taxonomy): domain Bacteria; kingdom Pseudomonadati; phylum Pseudomonadota; class Alphaproteobacteria; order Sphingomonadales; family Sphingomonadaceae; genus Novosphingobium; species Novosphingobium sp. HR1a. Next base: position 54,113 of record NZ_JABXWS010000102.1, on the reverse strand, counting down.
TCGGGGGGACGTGAGGCGTCTTGAGCGTAAGAGCAAAAAGGCAGCCCAAAGGCGATGGCGGCGGCGGTAGCCAGGATCAGATGTCGGATGTGCATAGGAAACCCCCTGAGGTCGCGGCCTTGTAAGCAGGCTCGAAACTCAAGACGGAGGTCTGCGAATTTGAAGCTCAGGTTGAGCGAATACGCATTTAACTCATTCAGGCGCAGCCTGTCGGAGTAGCTTGTCGCCGGGGGTGGTCATGACCGGGTATTAGGCGGCGGTTGTTTGCAGCAGGTACGGCCGACACGAACATCGTGCCTTCCTAAGGGATGGCCTACGTCACCTGACGCAGGGCCGGCGCAAACCCGTGGCGATAGTCCAAAAAAATCTTAGATTAGGCCAGTTAACTCAGTGGGTCTTCTAGGCACTGAACTGATGCGGTGGATGCCTCCCTTCACCGGGCATCGTATGATACTCAATGGCGCCATGGCGGTGCCCGAAGGAGAGCATATGGCGAATGCACACATGCTGTCGATCGACCTGGCGAAGCGCAGCTTCCAAGTCTGCGCGACTGATCGAGCAGGGTAGGTTCTATATAACCGGACGATCTCGCGGCCCAAACTGGAGGCACTACTCAAGGAGCATCCCTGCTGTATCGTTGCCATGGAAGGGTGCGCGACGAGCCATTACTGGGGCAGATTTGCCGGCGCAGAAGGTCATGAGGTTCGGCTGATCCCGCCAATTTACGTGAAGCCTTTCGTGAAGAGGCTGAAGAACGACGCGGCAGACGCGGCGGCCATTGCCGAAGCTGCCGTACGCCCGAACCTGCAATTCGTTGCGGTCAAAAGCGCAGAGCATCAAGCGCGAGTTGTGGCCTATCGCACCCATCAATGTTTTATGAGCCAGCGAACACAGATTATCAACGCGCTACGAGGACACTTGGCCGAGTTCGGCCTGGTATTTCCCCAAGGGGTTCCTCATCTGAAGGAAATCCGCGCAGCCATGGACGACGAGGATGTCGACGTGCCTCCCAGTATCCGGGAGATCGCAGGCCTCTACCTCGAGCATATCGACAACCTGTCCGCGAAGATCGAGGAGCTTTCACTCAGACTACGGGAAGCCATGGCGGTCAGCGTCGGGCTTTGCCGCCTTTGCACGGTACCGGGCGCTGGCCCGGTGACCGCCGGTGCGATCATGGCGTTTGCAGCCCTGCTTCTACGGGCTCTGACTTAACCACGTTGACGAAGAGATAGTGCAAGACGGTTAAAAGGTGTTCATTTTTCTGCGTAAACAGCCGAATTGGCGGCTTTATTTCTGGCAGCATACCACGATCATGGTATTGCGCGGCGGCTGCGGTCGGGTAACGCAGCGTCAGTCGAAAGACCTTGCCGGGCTCGGGAATTCATATTCCCCGAGCGCGGTTTCGGGGGCGAAGGGGTCAGTCGGAAGGTGCGAATTGGGGGTGCGGGATCGTGGATCCCGGGCCGGGGGCAGAGGTGTATGGTGCTGGCGGCACTGGCGCTTCAGGCGTGTCCGGCCGATGCGGAAACATTTGGCGAAGTGCTCGGCCGCATGGCGCAGGGGCACCCGCGTATCGTTGCGGCGCAGCAGCTGTCGCGTGGCGGCCGGGCGGATGTCTCGGCAGCGCGCTCGGCCTATCGCCCGCAAGTCGGCGTGGAGACGAACGCCGGGTGGCAGACCGTGGGCGGCAACAGCGGCTTCACCGTCCTGCCCGAAGCCAAGGTCAGCCAGCTGGTCTTCGACGGCGGCCGCACGCCCGCGGAAATCCGTCGCCGCAAGCTGCGCGTCGACCTGCTTGGCGTGCAGGAACAGAGCGTCCTTGCCGATATTTCCTTCCAGCTCGCGCAGGCGTGGATCGACTATGCCCGCGCGTCCGACCTCGCTTTCGTCAGCTGGCAGCAGGTGTCGGCGCTGCAGACGCTCGACAAGCTGGTGGTGGAGATCGCGCAGTACGACCGGGGCCGCGCTTCCGACGTCGTGATGGTCGAATCGCGGCTGCAGCAGGCCGTCACCACGCAGCAGACGCGCGAGATTTCGCTGGCCGAAGCCCGCGCCCGCATCCGCGAGATTTCCGCGCTTCCGGTCGAACCCACCGGCGGTATTCCTGACATAGCCGCCTTCCTTCCGCGCAATGCCGAGGATGCGCAGGGGCTCGTTCCCGTCAGCCCGGCGGTGCGCATCGCCGACCTCGAAGTCGCCGAGAACGCCGAGACCGTGCGCGGCACGAAGAACTGGTGGATGCCGAGCCTGGCGCTGGAGGGCGCGCGGACTTCCGACATTTCCTCGCAAGGCGATACCCGGCTGTTCAACGCCTTCGCTTTCCGCCTCAACGCCAGCATGGTGCCCTTCGACAGCGGCGGCGGGCGATCGCGGCACGAATCCGCCAGGGCGACACTCGAATCCGCGCGCTCCAATGCCGAACTGACCCGCGTGTCGCTCGGCGAGCAGGCGCGGCGGCTGTGGATCTTCCAGGCCCAGCGCACCGAGCGCCTGCCCTCGATGGAGAACCTCGTCGATCGTGCTGACCAAGCGCGCGAAGTCGTCTTCGAACAGTTCCGCATCGGGCGCCGCTCGATCCTCGACCTGCTGAGCTATGACCTCGAACGCTTCAACGTGCGCGCCCAGCTCATCAACGAACGCTACGACATCGCCCAGACGCAGTACCAGCTGATGGGCGTGCTCGGCCGCATCTATCCCGCCGTAGTGGAAGGTGACGACGGCAGGCGCCTGCCCCCCGGAACGCAGGGACCGCAGCCATGAACGACATGAGCCAGGCCACCACCGATACCCCGCTGGCGCGCGTCATGGCCGAATGCCTCCGCTTGCGCGGCATCGCCACAAGCGAGGCAGTGCTCAAGGCGAACTTGCGTGGCGCACAGGCGGAAGCCGAAGTGCTGCGCGGGCTGTCAGAACTCGGCATCGAGGCAAGCTGGGTGCCTGCCGCGGCGCTCGATACCGACCTGCTGCCCGCGCTGGCGCTGACCGATGACGGTGCCGTTGTCCTGACCGGCCTAACTGATGGCGGTTTCACAACAGCCGACGGGCAAAGGCTGACGGCTGACAGCCTCGGCCGCTGCATCGCTTTCGCCCCGGCCCGCTCCGCAGACTCGCGCGCGGACGATCTCGTCGAGGGTTCGGGCAAGGGCTGGTTCTGGCCGGTCCTCTGGCGACACCGGCGCTATTACTACGAGGCCGCCGCGCTTTCGGCGGTCATCAACCTGCTCTCGCTGGGCGGGATCATCTTCATGATGACCGTCTACGACCGCATCCTGCCCAACCTCGCCTTCGTGACCTTGTGGTCGCTGCTGGCGGGCGTGGGCCTTGCGCTGGTGTTCGAGTTCGTGGCCCGCAGCGTACGCGGCGCGGCGCTCGACAGTGCGGGCAAGAAGATCGACCTTGTGCTGGGCGATGCGGTGTTTTCCCGCGTGCTGGCGACGCGGATGGAAGCGCGGGCGCAGTCCTCGGGCGCCTTCGCCAATGTGCTGAAGGAGTTCGAATCCGTGCGCGGCTTCGTCACCTCGGGCACTTTGGTCGCGATCGCCGACCTGCCCTTCGCGCTGCTGTTCCTTGGCGTCTGCGCGCTGATCGGGGGCAAGCTGGTGGCGGTGCCGCTGCTCGCCTTCCTTGTCGTCATGGCGCTCTCGCTCTTCGTGCAGATCCCCATGTCGCGCCTCGCGAACGAGAACCTGCGCGAAGCCGCCGTGCGCCACGGCACCGTTATCGAGAGCCTCGAGGGCCTCGAAACCCTGAAAGCCCTGCGCGCCGAGGGCCGCATGCGCCGCCGCCACGAGATGTCGAGCGGCTACATCGCCGAACGCGCGATGACGAGCCAGCACTGGTCCAATCTCGTCACCAACGTGACCGTGGCGTTGCAGCAGACGGCGGCGGCGCTGATGCTGGCCTGGGGCGTCTACCTCGCCAGCACCGGCGAGGCGACGGCGGGCGCGCTGGTCGCCTGCGTGCAGCTCAATTCGCGCGCGCTGGCGCCGCTGGTGACGCTGTCCTCGCTGGCGGTGCGCTTCCAGCAGGTGCGCTCGGCGCTCGCCAGCCTCAACCGGATCATGGCCCTGCCGGTGGACCGCGACCCGGCGCGCCGGCTGCTTTCCAGCGATGCATGGCGCGGCGAAATCGAACTGCGCGGCGTCAGCTTCGCCTACGAGAAGGACGCAAGGCCCGCGCTCGACGGTGTCTCGCTCAAGATCGCACCGGGCGAGAAAATCGCCATTCTCGGCCGCATCGGCAGCGGCAAGTCCACTCTGCTGCGGGTGCTGGCCGCGCTCTATCGGCCGCAGGAGGGGCAGGCTTTCCTCGACGGCGTCGACATGACCGCGATCGAGCCTGCCGACATCCGCGCCGCCCTGCTGCTGGTCGGGCAGGACGCGCGGCTGTTCCATGGCTCGCTGCGTGAGAACATGCTGATGGCCGCGCCCGACACCGGCGACGCACGGATGCTGGAAGTGGCGCGGGCCACCGGCGTCACCGCACTCGCCGCCGCGCATCCGCTCGGCTTCGATCGGGGCGTGGGCGAGCGGGGCGACACGCTTTCGGGCGGGCAGCGGCAGGCCGTCGCCCTCGCCCGCGCGCTGATGACCGGGGCGCCGATGTACCTGCTTGACGAGCCGACCTCGGCCATGGACCAGCAGACCGAGGCCGAGATGCTGCGCACTCTTGCCACGCTGGGAGACAAAGGCGCGGGCTTCGTCATCGTCACCCACAAGCACTCGATCCTGCCGCTGGTGGACCGGCTGATCGTGATGGATGCCGGGCGCGTGGTCGCCGACGGACCGCGCGACGCGGTGGTGCAGGCGCTCTCCGACGGCAAGGTGAGGACCGCGTCATGACCGATACCCGGGCCCTGCGCTCCCCTCTGTCGCTGGCGACGATCCATGATCGCCACCCCGCATGGCTGATCTTCGCGGTCGTGCTGCTGACGACGCTATTCGGCCTCGTCGTCTGGTCGCGCTTCGCGGTGCTGGAGGAAGTCACCACCGGCTCCGCGCAGATCGTGCCCTCGGGCAAGATCCAGGTCATCCAGTCGCTGGAGGGCGGGATCGTCTCGGCCGTGAAGGTCAGGGAAGGCGATCTCGTACAAGCCGGGCAGCCGCTGATCGTGATCGATCCGAAGCGCGCCGAATCCTCTTTCAACGAGATGGAGAAGCGCCGCCGCTCGCTCATCGCTGCGGCCGCGCGCCTGCGGGCCGAGGCGAGCGCGCAGCCGCTGCGTTTCCCCGGGGAAATATCGGGGGACGCCGAACTCGTCCGCTACGAGACCGACACCTACAATGTGCGCCGCCAGGCGGTCGATCAGGCGGTCGCTGCGCTGACCGCCTCGATCGCGCTGATGCGCCGCGAGCTGGCGATCACCGAGCCGATGAGCGCGCGCGGCCTCGTCCCGGAGGTCGATGTGCTGCGCCTGCGCCGCCAGATCAACGAGGCGCAGGCGGCGATCTCGGAGCGCACCAACCGCTACCGCGCCGATGCTGGCACCGAGCTGTCCAAGATGGAAGGCGAACTGGCGCAGGTCTCCGAAGTCGCCGCCGGTCGCCGCGACGCGGTGGAGCGCACGGTGCTGCGCGCGCCGATGCAGGGCACCGTCAAGAACGTGCAGGTCACCACCATCGGCGGCGTGGTCCAGCCAGGCGCACAGGTCATGGAGATCGTGCCGTTCCGCGACGTGCTGCTGGTGGAGGCGAAGATCCGCCCCGCCGACGTCGCCTTCATCCGCCCCGGACAGGACGCGACGGTCAAGCTCGCGGCCTACAATTACCTCGTCTACGGATCGCTCAAGGGCCGGGTCGAGAACATCAGCCCCGACACCCTGCGCGAAGACCGCAAGAGCGGTGAGGAAACCTTCTACCGCGTGCTCGTTAGCACCGGGCAGTCGCGGCTCGTCCATCAGGGCAGGCCGCTCACCATCATCCCCGGCATGACCGGCAGCGTCGACATCCTGACCGGTCGGCGCACCGTCTTCGACTATTTCCTGCGGCCCGTCCTGAAGATCGAGGAAGCCTTCAGAGAGCACTGAGCCGCGCATCCCGAACAACCCGTTTTGCATGGAGTGACTACAGATGGCATTGGTTGCGAGAATTTCCGCGAAGTCCGGCAAGACCATCCGCTCGATCAAGCTGCGCAAGGGCGTCAACGTGCTGGCGGCCGATGCCGACGCCGTCGTCACCGTGGTCGATGACGCGACCGGACTGACCGTCGATCATGCGAATGTCGTCCACAAGGACGGCGAGGTCAGCGTCTCGGCGCCCGATTCCTACTTTGCGGCGATGCAGGACGCGCCGGAGGCGGGCGCGGCGGCGCCTGCTGCGACCGACGCGGCGGCGGCTCCCGCAGCGGAGACGGGCGGCGGCAACGGACTGCTCTACGGCCTGCTCGGTGCGGGAGCGCTCGGCGGCATCGTCGCGGCGGCTGCGGGCGGCGGTGGCGGTGGTTCCACCCCTACCCCGACACCGACGCCGACCGACACCACCCCGCCCGCCGCGCCGACCGCGCTGGCGCTTGCGGCAGCCGATGACACCGGCACCTCGAATTCCGACCGCGTGACCAGCCAGACCTCGGGCCTCACCATCAGCGGCACCGCCGAAGCCAACGCGACCGTGACCATCAAGGACGGCGCCACCACCGTCGGCACCGGCAAGGCGAACGCCAGCGGCGCCTTCAGCATCGACGTGGCGCTGGCGCAGGGTGCGCACAACCTCACCGCAACCGCGACCGACGCGGCGGGCAACGTCGGCGCTGCCTCTTCGGCACTGAGCATCACGGTGGACACCACCGCGCCGACCGTCGCGATCACCGCCGCCGACACTGCGCTCACCGGTGCGCTCACGACCGCGCTGACTTTCACGTTCAGCGAAGTGCCCGCAGGCTTCACCGCCTCCGACATAACCGTGACCGGCGGCACCGTCAGCGGGCTCACCGTCTCGGCGAGCGACCCCAAGGTCTACACCGCCACCCTCACCCCCGGCGCGGCGACCCTGCCCGGCACGATCAGCGTCGCGGTTGCGGGCGCGGCCTTCACCGATGCGGCGGGCAATGCCTCGAGTGCCGCGACGCCGCTGGCCATCGCCTTCGATCCCGGTACGAGCGGCCAGGTGGTGGACGGCTACCTCGCCAATGCCCTCGTCTTCCGTGATGCGGACGGCGACGGCGTGTGGGACCATGAGAGCTTCACCGACACCAACAACAACGGCGTGCGCGATGCGGGCGAGGCGTTCGTCGATGCCAACGGCGACGGCCTCTTCACCGCCGAGACTTACACCGTCACGGATTCGCAGGGTAACTTCTCCGACCTGCTGGGCGGCGGCCGGATCGTCGCCACCGCGCTGATCGCGGGTAACGGCACCAACCTCACCACCGACATCGCGACCGGGAAAGCGTTTATGGGCGTATTCGTCGCGCCTGCCGGGTCCACCGTGGTGACCCCGCTGACCACGCTGATCGCCGCGCTCGCCCCGGCCAATGCCACCGCGCAGCAGCTTGCCGCCGCCGAGGCGCAAGTGAAGGCCGCGTTCGGCATCGACGCCTCGGTCAGCCTCACCAGCTTCGACCCACTCGCCACCATCGCCTCGTCCACCGACGCGGCGACGCTGGCCAATGCCGTGGCCGCGCAGAAGGCGGCGATCCAGGTCGCCAACGTCCTGTCCGTCATCGCTTCGGCGAGCGAGGCGGCAGGCGTCGCGGGCGGCGCCAATGCGGGCTCGCAAGCCGCGATCCGGAGCATCGCCGCGCAGATCGCAGCGGGGCATACCGATCTGTCCGACCCCGCCGTCGTCAGCGCGGTGATCCAGAGCGCGGCGACCACCACCGGCAGCACCGCCCTCGGCACGCAGGCGAGTGCGATCGGCGAGGCGCTTGCCAGCGTCAACGGTGCGGTCCAGAGCGCCAGCGGCAGCGACGCCGTAAGCACGCTGGGCGCCGCCATCGCCGCACAGATCGTCGCGCAGGACACCCTCGCCACGCAGGCCGGCACGGCGGTCAGCGGCGGCGCAGCCGTCGATCCGGCGGCCTACGAAGGCGCCGCGCTCACCGACAAGCTCGATACCGCCGCCGGTGAAGTGGGCACCGTCACCCCGCCCCAGTCACCCGCGGATGGCTGGATCGCGCCGCCCGAGCGTCCTGTGGTCGATGACGGCGCCCGCATCTCGGCTGCCGAGGCTTCGGACGGCGTCACCGTCACCGTCGCTTTCGATCCGGTCGGCGGCGCCAAGGCGGGCGACACGCTCAAGCTGATGATCGGCGGCGCGGAAGCGAAGTCGATCGTCCTCACCGCCGCTGATATTCCGGCGGCAGGCGTCAACGGCACGGTCAGCTTCACCCTCTCGGTGGCCGAACTGGGTGCCGATGGCGCCAAGTCGCTCACTGCCCTGTTCGTCAGTGCGGCAGGCGTCGTCGGCCCGGCCTCATTGCCCGCCGTCGTCACGCTCGACACCGCCCCGCCCGCCGCGCCGAGCGGCCTCGCCACGCCCGAGGGCACGCTGATCACCGCGATCACCGGCGCGGACGGCACGAGCATCACCGGCACGACCGAGGCGGGCAGCACCGTCACTCTTACGCTCACCAATGGCGACGTGACCCTGACGAAAGTGGCCGCCGTCAGCGGCACCGCCTTCACCGTGGCACTCAGCGCCGCCGACCTCGCGCAGCTGGGCGAAGGCGCGGTGCACTACTCGGCGGTGGCCACCGATGCCGCCGGGAACGCCAGCGCACCCTCGCTGACCGGGCAGTATGTCTATTCGGTCCAGCCCATCGTCGCACCCGACGTGCGCATCGACAGTCTCGGCGCGCCGGTTCTGGACGACGACGACGGCGGCACGATCGGCATCACCCCGCTCGCGGGCGGCGGCTTCGTGGTTCACTGGCTGGTCGATGTCGATCACGACGAAACCCCCGACGCGATCGCGGTCCAGCGCTTCGCGGCGGACGGCGCCAAGGACGGCGGCATCACCCTGCTTCAGGGCGTGTCCGAGCAGTTGATCGCCGATGCGGGCGACGATTCCGCCTATGACCTGACGGCCCTTGCGAACGGCGGCTATGCGCTCGCCTTCACGCTGGCGCAGGACAGTTCGTACCGCAACATCGTGCTTTCCGGACAGGCGCCGGTCGCGCCGATCGTAGGCGAGCCGACCGACATCTATGTCTACGACGCCCCCGCCGGTGCGACTTTCGCGCTGAGGGGCCTCGACGGCAGCGGAGCGGTCCACACCGTCATGCTCGCCGTCGAGGGCGGACGTATCCAGATCACGCAGGCGATCCTCGACCAGTTCGCGGTCGACAACCGCCTCGCGCTGCAGCTCGGCGGCGTGCCTGCGCAGCAGAACGTGATGATCGCGATCGAGGCGAAAGTCGACGCGATCTACGACACCGCCGCGCCGCTCGATACCGCCATCCTTACCGCGACCGTGCAGCAGGGCGGCATCGCCGTGCTCGGTAGTCCCGAGGGCCGGGTCGAGACGCTGCACCTCGACAGCGTGACCGGCACCCCGGCCGCCGTCGTCGTCACGATCACCTCGACCATCGACATCGCGCCCTTCACTACGCAGCCGATCGCCAACTTCGCCAGCATCCCGGGGTTGACGGCGATGCCGAACGGCAGCTTCACGATGGCCCTGACCGCCGGGGCGGACGGCACTTACAGCATCCCCGACGCGGTGCTGACGTTCTTCGAATACGGCTCGTTCCAGTCGGTCTTCGTGGTCACCGGCCTGACCGCCGGCACCACCGTCAGCGCGACGGCGGGCGTGCGCGAGGGGATCGCCACGGTCGAGGGCGTGTTCGTCCAGACCTTCGGCCCCGACGGCGTCGCCACCGGCCCTGTGGGCGAGCGGGTGGACGGCGGCAATGCCCCGTTCCTCGGCGATGGCGACGATGACGGCGCGGCGAAGATCACCGCGCTTCCCGATGGCGGCTATACCGTCAACTGGGTGGTCGATGCCGACGGCAACGGCGATGCGGACGGCCTCGCCTTCCAGCGCTTCGGCGCGGACGGCATCAAGGTGGGCAGCGTCACCCTGCTCCAGGGCATCACCGAGCAGCTGCTCGACCGGGTCGACGAAGTCGGCTCCTACGACTTGCAGGCGTTGGCGAACGGCGGCCATGTGCTGACTTATTCGCTCTCGATGGAGCAGATCGGCACCAATGTCTCGCTGTCGCAGGCGGCGTCCTCGATGCTGATCATCGGTGTACCGTCGAGCATTCAGGTGGATGTTTTCGCAACCAACGCGCGCTACGTGCTGCGCGGCCTCAACGAGAGCGGGGAGCTAATCAACGTTGCGGTGATGCCTTCGGTCGACGGCCGGATCGCGGTGACGCAGGACATCCTCGACCAGTTCGCGGTCGACAACCGCCTGACGCTGGTGGCGAACGGCCTCACCTCGAACCAGCAGGTCTACGCCTTCGCGGTGTCGTCTGCGGACCGGATCTTCGATCTCGACGCCGACCTCGTCGATACCTCGATCACCGCTACGGTGCAGCCGAGCGGGGTGGGCGTGCTCAACCTGCCGGGCACTCGCTCCGAGGTGTTCCACATCGACAGCGCCAGCGGCGCGCCCGGATTCGTGACCATGCAGATCACGATCGCGGGCGGCAGCTACATCGACATCACCGGCGTGCCCGGCGCGATGCGCCTGCCGAACGGGACGATCACGATCCCCAACCTGCAGCCGGACGCGAACGGCGACTATGCGGTGCCCGACGCGATCCTGGCGCAGGCTTACGGCCATGACTTCCAGGCCCTGTTGATCGTTGGCGGCCTCGCCGCGAACAGCACCCTGACCGGCACCGTGGGCGTGCGCGCAGGCACCGAGGCGCAGGAGGGCGTGTTCGTCCACACCTTCGGTGCCGACGGGGTGATGCTACCCGGATCGGGCGAGCGGATCGACGGCCCGGCCAGCGCGGTGATCTCGGGCGACGATACCGACAACACCGTTCACGTCACCCCGCTGACCAATGGCGGCTATGTCGTCAACTGGGTGGTGGATGCCGACAACGACGGTCAGGCAGACGGTGTCGCCGTGCAGCGCTTTGGGGCGGACGGCAGCAGGCAGGGCGGCGTCACCCTGCTGGAGGGCCTGCCCGCCGCCGCGCTGCAGGACGAAGACCTGCCGTTCGACCTGCAGGCGTTGGAAAACGGCGGCTACGTGATGAGCTACGGCGTTTCGCCCGAGCAATACGGCACCTCGATCACGCTCGGCGGCAGCGCGGGCAGCTTGTACAACATCGTGGGACGACCGACCGAAATCTACCTCGGCGGGGTTCCGGCCAGTGCCGGCTTCCTCCTCTCGGGCACCGGCAACGACGGGTTCCTGCTGCAATTGCCGCTCGTCCCGGACGAGAACGGCATGGTCTTCATCACGCAGGACATGCTCGACAAGTTCGCGGTCGACAACCGCTTCACGCTGGTCGCGTCGGGTCTGCAGGGCGAGTCCCTGTTCTACATGAACGGCGTCATCGACGTGGTCTACGACCCGGACTCGGCGCTGCAGCAGATCGAGCGGTCGATCACCACAGGGGACACCGTCACCGGTGTCGGCCTCAATGCCGGGCGCCTGCCCGACGGCACCACCGGACTGCGGGCAGAGGCGTTCCACGTCGATACCCACGGGGCCGTCCCGACCAGCGTGACGCTGCAGATCATCCCGGGCCAGCCTCACTCGCTCTACTTCAGCGACATTCCGGGCGCCACCGAGACCGTGAACGGCATTATCCGCATCACCGGCTTCACCGCCGACGCGGACGGCGTCTACCGCGTGCCCGAGACGATCCTTGACCGGCTCGGCACCCATGACGCGCAGATCTCGCTGATCCTGGGCGGCATCCCGGCCAACCACACGGTGGACGCGACGATCGACGTGCGCGTGCCCGCCCCGGCGCAGGAGGGCCTGTTCGTGCAAACCTTCGACGCCGAGGGCCACCTCGTCAGCGACAGCCTGCACCTCACCGGCACCGCCGGGCACGACCTGCTCGTCGGCGGCGAGGGCAACGACGTCCTCTCCGGCCTTGCGGGCAACGATACCCTGATCGGCGGCGCCGGGCGCGACGTGCTGACCGGCGGCGACGGGGCGGACCTCTTCGTCCTCGACGCGCCGGACGGGCAGGCGCTGTCGATGGCGGACCTCGTCACCGACTTCCAGATCGGCACCGACCACTTGCGCCTGCCGGGCGGCATCAGCTTCGAGGACGTGACGATCGCGCAGGGCAACCCCGGCACCAACGGCGGGGCCGCCACCGACAGCCTGATCATCCACACCGGCAGCGGCGACATCCTCGCCACGTTGGCCAACACGGAGGCACAGTTGTTGACCCAGGCCTCCTTCGCCTGACGGCGCTTTACCCCGTCCGGCCGGTCCTTGACGGACCGGCCGGACGGGGATGTTCCCCTACCGAACTGCAAAATGTTGGCTATTCAACCTTGGTCGCCGTGCCGATCACCCAACGGGTCGTAGGTTAGTGCAAAGCCGTCCGGCCGCTTTCCGGGCGCTGCAAATCGGCGCTGAGATCGGCTGAGAAGGGTGGACTGGCGATGTGTCGCGAGAGAGGTCGTCATCCTGAACTTGTTTCAGGATCCATCGCTATTGTCATGATGCGGTGCAGCGAAACCGTGTACGCCGCACATGCGACCCGAAGGGCTATATAGCCCTTGCAATCAACTGGCCCGGCACTCGCAAGAGGTCCGGGCCTTATTGCAGTTCACGATAACGCCCATATTCCAAGGGCGATCGCCGCCCAAAGCGCGGTATTGATGCCGACGATCCAAATCAACCCGTTCACTTTTTTGGGTGTTTGCGGAGGCGCGTAATAAGTGATTTCAAAAGCGTGAGGCATAACCAACTCCTCGCGTCTCATTTGAGCGAGGATGGCATTCCGGCGCGCCAATCCAAGATGGAGAAAGGTTCGCACCTGTTCGTTCTTACAGCCGATCCGGCGGCATTGCCCCGCCTTGACAAGGTCGGAGGCGTCGCCACCATCCCTGCATGTGCCGGTGTGGACGGCCTCTCATCGCCACGGATTAATGGCGCTCCCGTGTCATGGTCAGATGAGAGGAGAATAATTTCAATTGCGGCTGATAGCCGTTTTAACCTCCGCTATTCCGGCAGCGAGAATGTCACTGCCGTCCGCAACTTCCACGTCCGGGACGAAGTGCCAACGTGGGCGATCCTTCGTGTCATAAACGGGTTCCCCCGAATATTGTGCCTTTATGCCGGTCCGATCCAGTCTGATCGGAAAGACGGCTGCTCCCAATCCCATCATTTTCGTGCCAACGACCGTCGCGCGGCCTATGTCGCGCATACCCATTGGGAAACCCTCGGCCATGCTTCCGCTCCAATGGCTCGTCAGCACGACAACAGGCTTGCTGTAGGTAAAGGGGCCCTTCGGATCGACATATTCGGTCCACGGTGCGCTCAATCCTGCCCCGGCTCGCCTACGCATGATGGCGTAAGCTGTCCGTTCTCGAATGAATCGCCCCATGATCGGCCGGGCAACGGCCGTGTCGCCACCCCCGTTTTCGCGAACATCAATAATCAGACCCGGAGCATCCTGTAGACTTTCCAATGCCTTGTCGAAAGCATCAGCCGTCGCGGTGTCGGAAAAGCTCCTGATAACGATATAGCCGATGCCGTCTGGAAGCATCCTGCTTTCAACGTCAGGCAAATCGGGCCTCTTCTTGATGGGAAGCTGGACTGTTCGGGAGGCGCCGTCTTTCGAGCTCACCGACAACAGGCGGGCCTTCCCCCGATACCCCGCAACCGCGACGTTGATGGTGTAGGCATCGGCTGCCGCGTCGGGCTTTACGAGGCATTTCGGCATCAAATCTTGGATGACCGTTTCGATCGGTCGCCCGTCGATCGCGATAATTCGATCACCAATCTTTAATCCGGCATCAGCCGCCGCCGAACCGCTTTCAATGGCAGCTATACGAACCATGCCTCCAGTTCGCTCGGCAAGGAGATCGAACAGCGGCCATCGTGGCGCGCCGTAAGGCGGATCAGAGAGATGCGTGTGCGCGTCATACAATTCCGCGAGGACACGCCGGACGACATTGGTGAAAGCGGCATCGTCTTTCGCAGCCAGGGCCATCGGCCGGTAGAATGAGCGCACCTGATCCCAGTCAGTCTGCTTGTCGGCCAGAAAACAGTAACGCTCCCCCAGCGTCCGCCACAATTCATCGAAGTCGTCGATAAACGTGACATCGTGGAGTGGTTCGGCGGCCCACGCAGGAGTGGCAGCGAGGGCGATGCCGCCCCCCCAAAAGGCTCGGCGTGTCAGGAAAGGTTGCGTCACAGCGGTTGAGTAACATTCATTCCCGGCCATCGAACAGGGAAATTCTCGAAGCGAAAGGGAAACCTTTTGGCACTAACGAACGGCCGGTTCCGGGAACGCCGCGACATCTCGTGAATGTTAGAATCTGGGGCGCGAACGCACAGTCAGCTTCCCAGCATCACGCGTCCATCTGCAGCACGGCGGAACGGAGAATGGCTTCGGGTGTTTGCCCTAGGCCGTCCTTGTTTGTGGGAGGACAACCGACGGACAACGACCCGAACGCCAGCGAATGGCGGGTTACGAGGAGCTTTCGATGACAGAAGTATCGCCAGCAACGCCGACCCTCGTCGAGGCGGAAACTTCGGGATTGAAGGTGCGATCACGCGATGGTGACACCCTCGGTCACGTCAAGGCGCTGATGGTGGACAAGCGTTCAGGGCAAGCGACGTTTGCGGTCCTGAGCCTGGGGGGCTTCCTGGGGTTCAACAAGAGCTTCTATCCCGTGCCCTTCGGCGTGCTGGGCTATGATCCGGCCGGGGATGACTACATCGTCACGATCGACCGCCGAGTGCTCGAAGGCGGCCCGAGCTGGGCAAGCAATGCGCCCGATTTCAACCAGGCCTACGCCGACCGCGTGTCGAGCTATTACGGCACGGCGCCGACTCAGATCGCTTGAGCACGGGCAGTGGGCGTTCAAGTCGGGTCGTCGAGAGCCGCCAGAAACATGACCTTGAGCTTCCGGCGTGTGGCTATGGCGCTGTCGTAGTCGGCACGCGGCCGCGCCATGTCCTTGCACGACGCAAACATACCCTTGGCGCGGACCAGTGCATCGCAGGACTTTGTCCAGGGCGCGTGCTGTCCGATACCGGTCTGGTACAGCGCTAGCGCCTCGTCGCAGACCGTCCTGGCATCATCGGTGCACGCTTGGGACAGCGCCACATAGGCGAGCAAGTCCGCCCTGGGGTATCGGCTGGGCTTGGCATCGCGCACGGCGAAAACGGTCTTGGCGAAGAAGTGGCACCCCTCGGGGTCGATCATGTCCGCATCATTGTGCAGGAAGCAAGCGCGCGCCAGCTTGGACCAGGCTTGGTCGAGATTGCGGCTGACGCCGGTAGCGGTCAGATTCATCCATTCCAGATACTTGCAGGCGTAGGGCCCGCGTCCCGGGTCACTGCCGTCGCACACGCGCGCGAACCGCGCTTGGGCCTTGGCATAATCGCGCAACTGGCGGTTCTGCAGGTAGAGCTTGCCCGCCTCGTAGCAGCCAAGATCGTCGAGGTGGGCGTCGCAGGACATGTCGTAGTGCCCCAGCGCGCCGCGCAGATCGCCGCCGCGTGCCGCACCGACGCCGCGGCTCCAGCAGGTATCGACGTTGAAATCCGCCTTGCAGGGCGGGGACTGGTCAGCGGGTGCGGGATACTGGATCTCGTAGTTCGGAAACGATTCGCCATCGGAAGATCGCTCCCGGCCGATCTCGCGCATGCCGGCAAGCAGGCGGTCGTGGACTCGCCTTATGCTGTCCGGGCGGCAACTCAACGCGGCGAGTGTCCTGCCCGCCCGGCTGACCGTCAGCAGCCCGAAAGGCTGAAGAGCGGTCGGGTCCGGCGCCGCTCCGTTTTTGAAACCTGCCGCCACCCGATAGGCAGTATCGCCGTTGGTAAAGGTCACGATCTCGTCGATCGTCTCGCCCGGGCCGTTCTTCCGGCGATAGTCCAAGTCCGCCAGGGGGCTGCGCAGCGTCAGCTCCGGCTTTTGCAGGGACGAACCGTAGCGATAGGTGGCACGTGTGCCGGTGATCGAGACCGACACCTCGCGATCTTGACCCTGGATACGGCAGGTCAGCACAGCCTCGTCCCGAGGCGCATCCGCAGCCATTGCCGCGGTCATCCAGGCAGCGGCCAGCAGCAAGACGAGGGCGGTAGTGATTTGGCGCATCGCTCTATTCCTCATTTGCGCGATGGCCTTCCGGCCCGCCTACCATTGCGGGGATCGATGGGGCAGCGATCGCGTCGCGCGCGATGGCGAGGGCTTTCGCGGCTTCGCCGGCGGATGGAGTCCGGGGGGCCAGCGCCAGGCTACGCTCCAGCAGGGCGATGGCCCGAAAGTCATCACGCTCGCGGCCGTTTCCGGTCTGGTAGGCCCGGCCAAGCGTGAAGCAGCTTTCCGCTTCGCCAAGCGTGCACGCCTCGTCATGCAGTGCGAGGGCGCGCTGGTGGTCCTTGGCGGTGCCCCGCCCGTCGTCGATCATGCTGGCGAGATTGCCGCAGGCGCTGGGGTCTTTGGCCTCGCACGACTGTGCGAACAGCGCGACGGCGCGTTTGTGATTGCGTCGCAGGCCCAGGCCATCGCGGTAGAGCACGCCCAGGTTGTAGCAGGCGTGCTGATCGTCGGCATCGCAGGCTTGGCTGAAAAGCTGCGCCGCCCGGTGATGATTGCGCGGCACGCCTCGTCCCAACGAATAGGACGCACCCAGATTGGCGCAACCGGCCGTCGAACTGCTCGAGCAGGCCTGCTGGAAAAGTGCGGCGGCGCGGCGATCGTCTTGGGGAGCGCCGTCTCCATTGATGTAGGCAAGCCCGAGGTTGGAGCATCCGGTCGCCTCGCCGCCATGGCAGGCATAGTCGTAGTAGGCGCGCGCGATATCGGATGATTGTGCGACGCCTTCACCCTTGCCGTAGGCGAAGCCCGTCATTGTGCAGCCTGGCATGTCGCCAAGGTGGCAGGCCTTGCCCAGAATGAAGATGGCTCTCGCCTCGTCGCGCGCGATCCCGTCGCCTTCGAGAAGCCGGTTGCCGAGGCGGGTACAGGCACTGGCATCCTTGTCCTCGCACAGAACGTTCAGCTCGACGGCGGGGTCGATCTTGGCGACCTCCTGTGCTTGCGATGGCCCGGCAAGTCCGGCCAGCAAAGCGAACGACAGCGCAATGGCGCGGATCATTGCGTTGTGCACGCCGGATCGGCGCACACGAATGGCGCGTTGTCCGCGTCCTCCGTAGCAAGGTTCGCGCGGAAGCGCAGGCCCTGTGGGGTAGCGGCCAGAACTTCGATTTCGATGTTGCGGATACGGATCGTCTTTTGGGATACCGGGAAGCGCATAGGCTGGGCGCTGCTGGCGTGTGCAAGATCATCGATGCTGTAGCCGCGCACCTCGAAGGTCAGTTCCCCATTCTCGATCCCGCCATAGGCAATATCGTAGATCGTGCCGCTTTCGACCGTGTCATAATTCGGGACATCGGGAATCCCCACTCCCTTGGCATAGTCGCGAGGCGGGACGACGGCGTGACCCGCAGTGGTCGCCTGCGGTGTCCCGAACGTGTCGGGCGACGGTGCCCTGGACCGGATGACCGGCACCCTGGGGTCCGCGCGCATCCGTTCGTGCATGTCTGCCGGGCTTACCGAAGCCTTGGTGTCGGCGATCAGGGCCTCGGCGAAAGCGACCTGGTCGATCGCGAGAGGAAAACCACCGCCCAGGGGTCGATCGGTGGCGCAGACGAACTGCAACTGCGCGGCACCCACCGACCCACCTTCTACGGGATTAGGCCCCCCATAGCTCAGCGCTGTCTCGTCCAGCCGTTCGTCATCGGCGCCGTAGCGCAGGACGAGGTCCCACGTTTCGGTTTGTTCGCGGCAGTTTCCCGTCATGGAGGCACGCAACGAGGCGGCGGGGTTGCCGGGCTCGCGCAGGATCTGGCTGGCCTCGTACCGCACAATGTCGCCATCGCGCACGATCGACTCGACATCGACGAACAATACCTTGTCGGCGCCCTGCGTCACGTACCACCACTGCGAGGCTCGCGCCTGCGCCATCGCGGGAGAGAGCATGAGCAGCCCACAGGCGACAATTCCAAGCTTCATCACATCTCCCACGCTTATGCGACGACAATAGACAACAGAAACCGCGCGTTACAACAGCCTGCTTGTTTCGCGGCCATGATGGCGAAGCGTTCGATTTCCCGTGTGATCGAAGACGGGCAGGTTGCGGCGTCAGGCAGTCGCCGTTCATGGCTTGCCTACCATGGGCGCGGAACCAGCGGATCCGTCGACAGGGTTCTCGCCCTGTCAGATCGCCGACTGCCGGATTGTGTACCAAATGCCCCTTCGATGCTCGAGAGATGGGTTGAAGGCACAGGTCGCATGGGTGCGCGAACGGCAGCTTTCCCCTAATCGAACTTTGAAGCCGGTCAGTCGGCGAACGGCCAGCTTTACGGGGACTGCCGGGCGGCACTGCGCCCATTCAAGCCGTTCGACCGAGATGGTGGCAAACCAATGAGCGGACATTCTGCTTAGACCAGGCTGAGACATTTCTGTCGTTCTAGAGCGATAGGCCTGACGGTAGCTGCTAGTCAGGAGCCGACATCCAGCCGATGACTTATTGGCACGCCAATCACCAAGAGGTAACCCTGTCCATATCGACCTATCTGGATGGGTGTCGGCCTCGCCAACCTGCTGAGCTTCGAGGCCGGACCCGACGACCATCATTTCACCAGTTCGGCTTTGTACGGAAGACAACTGAGGGGGAACGCCGTCGCGGAAATCGTGGCCTTGGACTCGCACGTTCGACCCGTGCCTTGCGCATTCGTGCAGCCGATCGTCCCGCTGAAACGATGCACATAGCTTTCGCCGCTCTCCGTCTTGGCATAGGCTGGCTGCGCAGCGCTTGCGTCGGCTCCGGAAATGTTATGATAGCGCTGGCTGTCGACTGTCACTGCGCTCTGGGCGAAGAAGCGACCGTCGCCGGCATCCAGGGTAAGGCCGCAACTGGCAGAAGGTGAACTATGGAAGCCTGACTTGTCGTAGGCTCTGCAACTGTTCACTATCCTCGCGCCCCCAGCTTTGCATTCTCGAATTGCTGCGAGTCGTGCTTGGCTCGCCTGGGCCTCGTCGGCGCGGCGCTTCTCCTCAGCCTTTTGCTGGGCGGTGACCTTGTTTAGTTCGACCTTGGTGTCCTTGGCCGACTTCTGGAGGTCAGATACAGCGGTCTCTACACCGGACCCAACGCGGAAGATCAGCAAGCCCGCTCCGACCACCAAAAGAGCAAACGCTACGTGCCGGATGCCTTCGCTCTTGGTGCGCCTGAACAAGAAAACAGCGACAATGCCCACGACGATGATGAACAGAGAAATCGTTCCCAAGGGACTTTGTGCTGATTCCCGGATGACAGCGACATAGTCTATTTTGGAAAGCCAATCCATAAAGCTTCCTTGGCCAAACTTCGACATCACTAAGTCATATAGAAAGATGAATTTTTTACATCGAATGGACAGTGATAATGTACTATCAAAGTAAATTATGGAGCAATATATTTGCGGGGTATAGGGCGAATCAGCATAGGGGGAATTAAATGAGGCGGATCGCTATGATGGCCTGCGCGACACTCGTGTCAGGATGCGCAGATATGTCTGCTGTGCGCGACATATCTGCGCGACTCACTAAAGCAACAAGCAGTTGGAATGACGTCGGAAACGAGATTGCTGGATCTTGCCTGCGCGAGACGTCGCTCAACCCGATGCTTTCGAGCTGCGAGGCCGAGAGGCGCTCTACAGAAGGCGTGGTCGCCGCCAACAAGGTGCTGAACGCCTATTTCAAAGCGCTGACGGACGCGGCAAATGACTCGAATTTTACCATCCAGCCGGGCCTCGAGGCGGCGACGAAATCGATCGCCGCTATCCCCGACATCAAAAAAGAGCGCGTCGATGCGGTCTCGGGCCTGATCGGCTTTCTCGCCCAGCTCGCCACGGGCGCGATGCGTGAGGACGTCCTACGGCAACTGATTGACCGCGGCGCGCCCAACGCGAAAAGTGTAATAGACGGGCTCGATGAGGTTCTGGGCCTACCGCTTCTGGGGCGCTTGGATACAGAAAAGACCTACTTGACCGCCATCTACGTGAAACAGATCCGAGACCAGAAGGACAACGTTGAAGGCGCACCAGCCGATTTGTGCAAGGGTTCGAAGGCCGCAGGCTTTAGCGGTGCGGGGTTTCTCCTCGCGCAAGATTACTGTCGCCGACTTGGTGTAATCGAGGCGCGCGAAAAAGCAGTAGCAGATTATCAAGGCTCATTGAAAGACGCAAGCGCGGCGCTGACCGAACTCCAGTCTTCCAAGGCGAAGCTTAAGTCAAAAAATCTTGCCAAGCAGCTCTACAAGATCGGCTCCGATCTCGATGATAAGATCGATGCCATCGACAAAGCGTTCAGCTGAGGGGAATAGCTCATGACAGTTGCACAAAATCTCCGGAGCGTCGCAGACCTCTGCAGGATCGGCGCCAAGCGCACCCTAGACGCGCAACTCGCGCTTGGAGACAAGCCAGATGATCCTGTCGGCGCGCTACTGTGGGAGCAGCGATATACGCGGCTACAGGGACAGCTGAACAGCCTATCAGCGCTCAATTCGAAGCTGACCGCGGCTGCGGTGAGCGAGGGCCTTAAGGAATATGAGGGCGAACTCAGCACGATCGGCGAGGTCAGTGTCGCTGCGCAGGCCAAAATCAAGCAGATCAAGGAAGTGTCGGAATTACTGACCAAGATCGCGAAAGTTCTCGACCTTGGTCTGGCACTACTCGCGGCGGCGGCAACACCCTCACCGGCCACCATCGTAGCGCTGGTCAATGCCGGCAGTGCAGTCGCAGACCTCTAGCCGGATATTGGCCGCCTGTCTATTCGATGGTGTAGTGCCAGCATCTCGGAATAAACGCCGCCAATGCCCGTCCGTTGCCGACGAAACCAAGATCGCGGCTTGCCTGTCGGGGAGAGGCATTTCATCGCGCCGATGTATGATAGCAGCTATCGCAAAAGGTGCCATATGAGGCCTGAGGTCTGTCAGCGACTCTATAAGCTCGCTTAGTGGAGCCCGACCAGCAAGATTTGCATAATATGAGGGGCGAAAATTGACATGGTGACAGAATTTGGGGGGCAGGGGCACGTAGTTCATTTGATCCATGGCATCCGAACGCATGCTGCCTGGCAGGAGCGAGTGACCGCTATGCTTGAGGATGTAGGAGGCGTGAGGGTCTTTTCGACGAGATACGGCAAGTTCGACCTGCTCAGCTTTTTACTCCCTGGCCCCACTAGGTTACCCCCTATCAAAAAGACACTGAAAGACCTGCTTGATGCGGCGCGCGTAGCAAAGAGCACGGGGAGCAAGCTAACCGTCATAGCTCACAGTTACGGAACGCACGCGATCCACGAAATTTTGGCGGAGAATCCGGCTATCGATATAGATAACCTGATCCTTTGCGGAGCGATCAAGGGGCAGGAATGTAATTGGCAGGCGGTGCAGCGTGCGAGTGTTAAAGGTACTCTTATCAATGATTACGGGACAAAGGATGTATGGCCGGTAATCGCCGCTTCCATAACTTGGGGCTACGGCAACGGCGGCACTTACGGAATAGGACATCCATTCGATGATCGGCGGCATCCGTTCAGCCATTCGGACTTTTTTGACGAGGATTTCGTAAGAAAGTTTTGGTTACCATTCTTCCAGTCAGGAACAGTGACGCCCACCGCTTATCGGTCCTATCCGATTAATCCGTGGTGGTTCAGGTTTCTAGACCTGCCTTGGCGGTGGGTCATCGCCGCAGGCCTAGCCGCACTATGCTTTTGGCTAGCGATCTCACTGTTATCGCAAAAGAATATTCTGCCGCCCCCGACGGAAAATGAAATATCGCTAGGCGCTAACGGACAACCGCTGACAGGGTTTGTCTATTTCGAAGAGCGGCAGGGCCGTTCGACGGAGGACGGGGTTTTTCGAGTACGCGGAACTGGCGCTTTACCGGCTTACAGCGGCCTTGACCGCGGCACGTTGATGCGGGCGACCTCGACAGCAAGGGTGCGCGAGGAGCCTACAAAGCATAGCGAATACCTAGGCGCGTTCAAGGCTGGGCAATGTGCCAGCATCGAAGAGAAGCCGTCTAATCCGACTCCAAATTTGACGAGTGCCACTTCTGGCGGATGGGTACTCGTACGGGCAGTCAAATGCCCAAGCTAGGCTTGCCGCTGCGAGCCTGAGGGAAAATCCAACACCGGTCCCGGTGTCGCCCATTACCATCTCCAGTATTCGACCTAGTTGGAAAAGCGTTAACGACAGTTGGGCGAAATCCGTCGGTTAAGTCGAGGATTTCCGATCTGCTCAGGATACTGTGCTACGGAAACGCGGTATATGCCGGGCTGAAGGATTTTCTCTCGTCGTAGCGGCACCACGCGGCAGGTTTGGTAACAAAACCTGCCGTTTACGGCCTCGCCGGTCGACGGCCATATTGCTCGGCAGCCGACGCCGCCTGGGGACAGCTATCATCGAAACTCGGTTCTAAACCGGACTATCGTCTGCCGGCCAATCCGACCAAATATCGTCGTTTGCTTGTGCCAGCAGGAACGTTCCAACCCGACAAAATCGATTAGCGCCATTGCGACCGCCGATCAGCAGGGGACCGCAATCATGTGTCGGCTGGCTCGGGAACGACGTTCGGTTACCGTCCAGGACGTGGGCGGTCATCGGTACGCCGCTCTCGCGCAGTGCATCCATCCCCCGCGAATATTTGTCGTGGCCGAAGGTGCCTTGGCCTGTCACCGGGACGACATAGTCGAGATGATGGACAACATGCAGCGTATTGGGAGCCGCAAAAAACAAAGGGGAGCCCGTCGGCTCCCCCTGTCCTGTATTATCCCAGGGTCTTGGCCATCAAACGTTCCAGCCGCTGCGCGAAGGCTCGCGGATCGGCGGGAGCTTCTCCCTCGGCGATACGCGCCTCATCGAACAACAGGAATGCGATGTCCCGCCGCTCATCCTCGCTCGCCGTCGACTGGTCCAACCTGGCGATTAGCCCATGGCGCGCATTCACTTCCAGCACAGGCTTTTCGCGTTCGGGCGCACGGCCGGCGGCGGCCAGCATCTTCTCAAGCTGAAGATCCATGGCGTTGTCCGGCGCCACGATGCACACGGCGCTGGTGGTCAAACGGTCGGAGATACGGACGTCGGAGACGTGATCCGCCAGCACCTCCTTGGCAAAGGCGATGAACCCGCTGACATCCTCTGCCGCGTTCGATGTATCTGCGCTCTCCTCTGCCAAAGGGATCAGGCTGAGGTCGCTGGAGCCCTGCGTCACCGACTTGAAGGGTTTGCCTTCATAATCGACGCCCATCGTCGTCCAGAAATTGTCGACCTGGTCGGGCAGCAGCAAGACCTCGATGCCCCGTGCCTTGAACCCTTCGAGCTGGGGAGACGTCGCGATCCTATCGAGGTCATCGCCGGTAGCATAGAAGATCGCAGTCTGATTTTCCTTGAGCCCCGCTACATAATCCTTGAGCGAGCGCCACTCGCCGTTCGATGCCGTCGTCTTGAAGCGAGCAAGCCCAAGCAACTGCGCGCGCCGCTCGTAATCTTCGTAAAGCCCTTCCTTGAGCACTGCCCCGAAATTGTCCCAGATCGCCGCGTAGCGATCGGCGTCACTCTCCGACAGCTTGTCGAGTTCCGAGAGGATGCGATTGCTCACGCCTTTCTGGATGGCCGACAGCACGGGGCTTTCCTGGATCATCTCGCGCGACATGTTGAGCGGGAGGTCCGCGGAATCGACGAGGCCGCGCACAAATCGCAGATAGCGCGGGAGGATCTCCGCTTCGTCGGTGATGAAAACCCTTCGCACATAGAGTTTGATGCGGCCATTGCGGTCGGGGTCGAAGAGGTCGAAAGGCTTGCTCTCCGGGATGAAGGTCAGCACCGAATACTCGTGCCGCCCTTCGGCCCGGTAGTGCAGCGTCATCGCCGGCTTGTCGAACTGCCCCGCCACGCTGCGATAGAAGTCGGCATACTCATCCTCGCTGATGTCCGACTTCGACCTGGCCCACAGCGCCGCGCCGTCGGCAAGCTGCCGAGCTTCTTCCTCGCTCCCGGTTTCCTCCACGAATATCGGCACCGGGACGTGGCCCGACTGAGCCTTGACGATCCGTTCGACAGTGTAGAGCTCGGCATAGCTTTTCGCTTCGTCGAGCAAGGTCAGCGTTACCCTCGTTCCCCGCAAGGGGGCGGCAGCGGGATCGACCGGAGCTATGGTGTAAGTGCCCGAACCATCGGATGCCCAGCTCGCCGCCTCGTCCTCACCCGCGCGGCGGGAGACGACCTCGACTTTGCCCGCGACCATGAAGGCCGAGTAGAAGCCCACGCCGAACTGGCCGATGAGCTGCTGTCCCTCGCCGTTCTTGTCGGCGGCGAGCCTGTCCATGAACGCCTTCGTCCCCGACCGGGCAATGGTGCCCAGGGTCTCGGCCATGTCGATCGCGGACATCCCGATGCCATTGTCCGTGACGGTGAGGGTTCCGGCCTCCTTGTCTAGCGTCACGGTGATGCGCGGCTGGGCGTCGTCGCCAAGCAGTTCGGGCCGGGAGATCGCTTCGTAGCGCAGCTTCTCGCAGGCATCGGCAGCGTTGGAGATAAGCTCGCGCAGGAACACGTCCCGGTCCGAATAGACCGAATGGACCATCATGTGCAGGAGCTTGGAAACATCGGCCTCGAAGGCGCGGGTCTCAGGGGCGGCAAACGTCTCGGTCGTCATCGTCTCTTCGGCTCACATGTTTCGGACTTATGCCAGCCAGATGGATCGGAACGTTTCCACGTTCAAGAGGGCCGACTCTCGGATATGCGGGTGAGGACTGGCAGCCCACCCATTTGATTTAGGAGGCTCGCATCAGTGCGCCCAGCTGTTTTCGCAGAGACGGTCCCTCCAAATGAGAATCGACATTGGTGAAGCCCTCTTTCGCAAGTGCGATAGCCAGGCTTTGGAGGTTCTTACAGCTGCCTCCTCGAGCGATCTCGAAAGCGCGCTCCATAATCGGACGTCCAGTTATCAAGCAATCCTCCCGTTCCCAATTCGTGCATCGTCACCCTTCATCAAGGTGACGGAAAAATGAGGCCTGGCCGGTGTAGAAGATACATCCCGCGACCAGGCCCCAGGGAATCTCCAGTTGCGGGTTAGGTCAACCAGGATGAGGGTATGTGATAAAGGCAGACCGGCAAGAACGGTTGCTGCGACCTGAAAATATTCTCCCCCTACGCAGTATCCAAACCTTGATGGTCTCGATCCCGATAAAGTGGCCCAGCGCTAGCTTGCGGAACGTGCGCCGGGCCCAGGTTTTCACGTCAACCATGACTTGTTCCTCAGGATAGGAACGTCTTGGAGATCCGCTTGGTTTACGTGGCTCACGCGCCGATCGGCGGAGGCTCAAAAATGGGTAAGGGATAGCTGCAGTTGATCGTCCTGCTTCGGCTCGGTGTTGGCTGGCGGTGCGAGCCTCGCCGCATCAGACAGGTCGTTGCCCTCGATGCAGACAAGATCGCGCGTGATCTCCACCTTCTCCCGCAGGCGCTGCAGAACGGCGGGAAAAATGCCGCGCAGCTGGCGGCAGTCCTCATGTGTGGCGTCGGCCCTATCGGCTTGGTTGAAGCGGTGCTGGGCCAGCGCGATTAAGGCATCGTCGGCTATAGGGCCGGTCACCAGGATACCCAATCCATCTCGGCGTCGTCGACCGCTTCGAACATTTCTGGATCTGCGCCGGTGTCTCCCAGGCGCTTGCGGACCGCATCGGGGGTGCCGTCCTTCGGGAACCCACGATCCGATCTGGCGATCGAGGCGAGTTGGCCAATGAAGCCGCCTCTCTCGGACTGTTCCAGTATCCAGCGCCCGAAAGGCAAGGATTTCGAACTGGTCTCATAGCCTCCGAGGTCAAGCGGACCATCCATCTTCGATAGTGCAGGCATCGCAGAATCACTCCTTGGTGGAATGACACAATGTTATATGTTCCATATTTGTTCTGCAATCCGGTACGGGCAGGTTATGGGAACGAAACGGTTCGAGACGGTCTTGGACTACTCGAAATGGGGCTGTGACACCGCGGTCGCGTGTCGCTGTGGACACAAGGCGCAGCTCGACACGAAGGTGGTTACGAAGACCTTTGTGATGCTCGCCGTCGCCGAACGATTGCCAGGGGTGGCGGGTTCAACGTGGAGGCCTTTCGCAGCAGGTGCGGCATTTCCACCGCTTATGTCGTCCTCATCTCGGTACGGGACCGTTTAGCCGGCGCAAGGGTGGCAACGGTGGCATCGCCGAGACTTTGCGGTGTGGCCGGGGGCCGCTTCCGGAAAGCCGTTGCCGGTGGCAGTCCTCGCCGTCTCACCTGCGCTTGGTCAGAATTAGCCTTCCAGCCCGCCTGCTGTCGATCTCCAGATGGAGGAAACCCGCGAGGGCGGCGGCGACCTTTTCGATGTCGCGGATCTCGATATCGGCAAAGATCCTGCGGCTGCCCAGTGAAGGATCGGCAAGCTCCAGTTTGACCGTGCTGTAACGGTTCGCCTCGGCGATCACCTCGCTGATCGCCGCATCGTCGAAACTTCTCATCCCGGTGACCCATTGTTGGTCGGAGGCTCGCGCGATCACGATTGCCGGTTTGGCCTCGCCGATGCCGGCGACAATGACAGCCTGGCCGGCCCGCACGGGAAGCAGTTGTCCCTTAGCGCTGGTCTGTTCGCTCGTGCGCAGATCGAGGCCGCCCTCTATTGCCGCGACGCTCACGGTATTGCCCGCAGCTTCGTTAACGCTGACATCGAATACCCGTCCGCTCGGTTCGATGGAAACCGCGCCAGCGCGCACCTTGAGCGGACGATCGGGGTCGTGTGCAACAATTATGCGCGCGCGCCCGCGCAGGATTTCGATGTCGCGGTGCTGTGCGGTGAAATCGACGCGGGCCTCGCTGTCGGTGTCGAGAACAATCGAGCTGCCATCATCGAGGCTTTCGGTGCGGACCTCGCCGATGCCTGTCGTCAGTGTGCGGGCGCTTGCGGCCGCCACGACGCCAGGCGTTCCCAGACCGAGTGCGTTCGAGACGAACCACGCAAATGCGCACGCTGCTACCAGCGCGCTCAGAGCGGCGAGCATCGGCGAGGCGTTCCACCAACGATGAACGGGGCCCGGGCGCCTGCCCTGGACCTTGCTCAGCGACATGAGCGCGGATGCGCGCGCTGCGGAATCGACGTTCTTCAACAGGCCGACATAAACATCGCGGCGCGCCGGCTTGCGCTCGATCCAGTCGGCGACCTGCTGGGCGTAGACATCGGGCTCGTCGAGCATGAGCATAACCCAGCGGTGCGCATCGGTGCGATCCCGGCGCGTGATCCGCGGTCCTGCGAAAAGGCCCAGCATCTCAGGCCTCCTCAGCGGCGCGGTTGGCGTCGATCAGGCGGATCGCCTTGAGCATGTGCTTCTGCACTTTCCACAACGGCAGCGAGTGCGCCTCGGCGATCTCGCGGTAACTGTAGCCCTCGACCCTGTTGAGCATGAAAATCTCCAGAGTTGCCGGATGAAGCTGCGACAGGATTCCTTGCCACCTCGCCAGATCGCGGCGCGACTGTACCTCGCGAAAAGGATCGAGACCCACCGGTGCGTCCAGGCCCTCGTCCAGGCTGGTGCTCGCCCGCGCCAGCCGTGTCGAGCCGCGCTGCGTATGGTCGCGCAGCAGGTTCGTGGCGATACGGGTGAGATAGGCCTGGGGTACGTCTATTGTGGTTTGAGAGGCCGTGGCAAAACGTGACAGGGTCTCCTGACTCAATTCGTCCGCGTCCGCCTGGTTGCCCAGATTGCGGAGAAAGAAACGAAGTAGCCGGGGTTGCTCCCGGCGGTAGAAGGCGGCGAAACGGGAACTCTCGTCCCGGTCCTCGCGCGCCGCATCTGAGACAGCCTCGCGGCCGCTCGTCTCGCTCTGGCTCATGCGTCGCACCTATGTCCACTCGGGGCGACGGCCATAAGCCGGATGTTCGAAACCTGATCAGAGAACAGGCGCATGCGCCTTTACCGGCAAGCCGGCTGGACATGCGCGCATGCCACCCGGCCTCCAGAAACTGGTGACCGAGCAACTCTGATTAGGGTTTCGACGCCCCGCTCCTGTTTATCTCAGGAGCGCTTCAAGCATCGGTGGTTTGGGCAATTTGTGCAACCCAAAAGCTTGGACTCGCTACCAAAATGAGAACGATAGTGACGGGGATGCGACAGCGGCAGTGCAGGTGACGGGGCAGGGAATGGGCGGCTGCCCTCTGCGAGGGCACCGCGCTCTGGCCGGGCCGGCGCATGCGCGCCGTCCCGGTCGAGCTCCGGCTGCGCCGGATCTCGCCCCTTGCGGGCGGCGATCGCTGCCGCGGCCAGGGCAGGAAGCGGCGCTCTCACGGTGCGGTCAGTTTGGGCAGGAAACGAGAGACCTGGTCATGCCGGCACCGGCCTCGAGAGGTCGGGTTCCATGAGCGGCGGCCGTGATCGCGGGACCCAGGCGTTACAGGTGAGCAGGAGAATAGTGCACGGCAGCGAACGTGGTCGCATTCGGGCTGCCGTGCGGCGCCGCCTTTCGCGCACGCGCCACGAAGATGCAACGTCAAAAGCGCGAGGCAAGCCTAAAGGTTATGCGCTGTATCGGTGACGATGTTGCCCAGCGGCGCATGCGCCAGCGGCCGGACGGCGTGCCATCCACCGGTGCGGTGACGCGCGAGCGGAACCGCGCATACCTCGCACAGCGCGAGGTAATCACCATCCTTGCCGTAGGTCAGGGAAACGGCCGATGGCCTGTGTCGGCCAATGAGGCAAAGAAGGGACATGGTGCCGGCACATTATCCGATCGGCGCTCGCCGGTCAGGGTTCGCGAATGTTCCAGGATGTCCACATCCTGTGGATAGCGGGGAAAACTCGCCCGCCCGTCGCAAACGACCGCTCGTCCGGCGTGTCGGCGGCCCCGTGTCACGCGCGCTTCACCCGCCCGAGAATGGTCTCGAAGCACGCGACAAGCGAGACGACAACCGCCTCGCCTTCCTGTGTCAGCTGAACCCCGACCCGTCGCCGGTCGGTGAGCCCGGGCTCGAGGACAAGCAGGCCGCGCTGCTCGAGGTCGGTGATCTTGCGATGAGCCGTCGATAATGGCGCGGAGGTCGCCATGCACAGTGACCACACATAAGTGTCCTGGCCCTCGCTCTGTGACACGTAGAGGTCGAGAAGCATGTCCAGATATGGCGCCGGGCTGAAGCTCTCGCCGAGACAGCAGGCGAGTGCCTTTCGCATCTCGGCGATCGTGCGGCACATTGCAATTCGGGCCGCGGTTTCAGGCCCCGGATCTGGCGGTGGTCTTTCGTTCATCATCTCTCGCGTCCCTTCGCATTTCGGGAGGAGGGCAGGAGGCTCTCGGGTGTCTAAGCCCCTGATCGCGTGCGCCAGTCGGGATCGGTGCCTCTGCGATATCGGCGAACGACATGCCGGCGCGTGCCAAGGATCAGGATGGTGAGTGCGATCCAGCTCCACAGGGCCTGGGCATCGAGATAGGCTTGCGGAACGATAGCCGGGGCCGCTGCCCGCATCGTATGGACGATGAGCTCGGAGCCGATGACCCCGGACACCCAGATCGGCCAGAACCGCGTACTGCGCAGCGAAAGCCAGGTGAAGATACCGAACATCGCCGCATCGACCGTGATAATGCCCAGTTCCGGTTCGCGAAAGCCTATGCCCTGCACTTCGGACAGCACGAGCGAGAGCACCGAGCCTGCAACGAACGTGGCGGCGCCGATGCGTTCGGGCCGCCCGCCTCTGACCGCGGCATAAAGACATGCCGCGATCAGGAGCAGGAGGTAGGCCAGGTGGCGGTTCATGCCGTCATTCTCGAATGCCCGCGCTCAGGCAAGGCGCAGATGGCTGGGCCCGGTTGCCGGAAGAGCGAGAGGCAGCGCCTCGCCGGGCATGCCGCCAGGAGGTAGCGCGCTGCCCGAGTTCTCGTCGAGCTTGATCAGGTCTCCGAATGCCATCTCGCCAAGGCCGATCGCCACACTGGCGGTCTTCAGGCCGGCATGGGTCGCGATTATCTCGCCGCGCGCTCTGGCCATGAGCATGAGGGCGGCGGCCGAGCGCGTCACCGCCTCCTGCCCGACGCAGGCGCCGACGCGTGCATCGATCGTGGCCAGCGGCAAGGCGGCATTGAGCTCGGCTATACGGGCAGAGGCGATGTCGAGGGCCGCTTCGGCGGCAAACAGGCGCTGGGCTACCTCGGTGGCGATCTTCTGACGTTGGGCGCGCATGGTGTCTCCTGTCTCGCGGGGCTCATTTCCCGCGATCATGATGAATATGAAAAGGATGCGTGCTGCCGCTCGGTGGGGCAGGGGGCTGGATTGGATGCGGCGCCGATCAGAGATGGGCAGGGGATACTTGATATCCCCCCAGGTTGGGCGGCAGCGCCCTATTCCAGAAAGACCTGGAAGGCGACGAGCAACTGCATGGCGGAACCTGCCGCGACAAGTCCTGCCGCAGACAGCACCGCTATCGTGATCAGCGCGGGGCGGATGGTCAGGTCATTTGCCGGTCTCCTGTCAGAGCGCAGCGGAAGCAACATCGCGAGTATTCCCGGGGGCGGGAACGGCGCCTGTTCTTGTGCTGCGGGTGCCGGCCGGATGGGCGTCATTGCAGGGTCTTCCTGCACCTCGGGTTCCTCGGCCTCGCCATCGTGCTGCGGCAATTCGAGGAGCGGTACGAGGGGTAATCCGAGGGCGCCTATCGATTGCCCCCCCTCCTCAAGAGCCGCGCGCTCCTGCTCGAAGGCGGCAACAAGGCGCGCTGCCTTGCGCCGCGCCGGGTTGCCGAGGATCTTGCGCGCATTGAAAATGTGTTTCTGGACCCGGCTGACCGAGATCTCCAGGTGCTCGGCGATCTCCTTGGTATCGAAACCTTGGTCAATGAGCACCATGCACTGGCGCTGCCGAAGCGTAAGTAACAGCAGTCGATCCCGATAAAGGTCGAGATCGAGCGTTATGCTCAGCTGTATCACTGCAGCCAGACCCTCCTGTCTGCCGGCCGGATCCAGATACTCGTGTCCGGTGGTGGCAGCGCAGTGTCATGGAATCGCAATCATATGGCAACCTGAAGAGCGAGCAGGCGTCCTGCCCGGCCCTTATACCGGCATGCGGAGGTCGCGGCAC
Organism: Novosphingobium sp. HR1a; assembly: GCF_015594425.1. NCBI lineage: Bacteria > Pseudomonadati > Pseudomonadota > Alphaproteobacteria > Sphingomonadales > Sphingomonadaceae > Novosphingobium > Novosphingobium sp. HR1a. Next base: position 22,873 of record NZ_JABXWS010000102.1, on the reverse strand, counting down.
GACGAATGCCCGCCAGCGCCCGCGGGCGCTGGCGCCGGGAAGGGGAGGTGGATGTGGGCAGGTGGAAGGAGCGGTTGATGCTCCTTCCTTACTGAAACCCCTCGCAAGGAGGCATCCGTTATGACTTCTCCAACAATTGCCCGACTTCTCTTATCTCTCGCCGAAGCCTGTCGCCGCACATTCGCGGGCGATCCGCGCTTGGCTGCAATGCAGGAGTACCTCGAAGCGACCCTGCCGCCCGGCGAGGCGCTGCTGGCTGCCGCCAGCGATCGGAACGGTGGCCGTCCACGCACCTTCCGGATCGATGACCAGGATCCTCAGGCCCGGCGCGTCGCCGCCGGCTTTGAGGTCAAGGCCTGGGTGCACGTGCCGGCCGATCTCTATACCCCCGCCACATGGCCAGGGCCCAACCTTGCCCGGACTTTGCCGGCGATGCCGCCGATGACCGCGGCCATTCTTGCGCTCCGACTGCATCACGACATGCCTTCTGCACAGATCGCGTCCCGCTTCGGGCTGGGGCGCCGCGAGATCCGCCGTCACCTGCTCGCTGCGGTGCGTATTGCCAACTCCCCTGTCTGCGGTGCTCTGCCGATCGGTGAGGTATCCTGAAGCCGGGGTGTCGAGGACAGCCAATGACACAGGATGCCCTCGAGGTCGCCGGCAATGCCCTCGTGACGCGCCTCGGCGGAAAGTGGTCGGGCGGTCGAGGCATGTGCCTGTGTCCGGCCCACCCTGACCGGACTCCCAGCCTTTCGGTCCGCATCGGCGAACGCCGTCTGCTGTTCCACTGTTTTGCAGGATGCGATCAGCAGACGGTGATCGCGGCAGTACGCTGCACCCTGGCCTCGGCCCTGACCGGCCGGCTCCTCGATAGGGAGAGCGCGGCGCGGGCCAAGGATGGAAATGATAACTGGGTTCGCGCGCGTGCGCGGGCCTTGTGGGACGAAGCACACGCCCTGCAGGGCTCGCCTGCAGCCGCCTATCTCGAGGCGCGCGGTATCTTCACGTCCTGCGCGCAGCTTCGGTATCATCCATGCACCCCGGTCCGCGTCGCCGGGCAGCTTGCGCGGCGTCCGGCGATGATCGCGCGCATAAGCGATGAGTGCGGAACGCTTGCGGTCCAGCGCTGCTTTCTCGATCTTCCTCGCAGCAGGTTGTGCATGGACCTGAGGCCAGCACGGCGCATGCTCGGCCGTCCCGGCGCGGGCGCCGTGCGAACATACGCACATGGCGAGGTGCTCGGGCTGGCGGAAGGGATCGAGACTGCACTGGCCGCCTCGATCCTGCTGGAAATACCGGTCTGGGCGGTTCTGGGCAGCGCTCGCTTCGCATGGGTCCGCGTCCCCGCCAATGTCGCGCGCATCGTTCTGCTACCGGATGCTGATCACGCCGGAGTGCAGGCTGCGAGGCGCGCGCGAGACGCCTTCCGGGCCGAGAGCCAGGACAGCGGGGCGCTCGGGGGGCGTGTCGGTACACGCGATGCGCGGATCGTCATGCCCTGGCATGGTCTCAATGACTGGAACGATGTTCTGAGACACAGATCCGGATTTGCGTAGCGCTGGTACTCGCAATCGGCAGGGCGAGGCCCGAAAAAAAGGCCGGCTTAAAGCCGGCCGTAATAGTTTGGGAGAGGATGCCTGAAAGGCGAGACGGGCTATGATTGACAACGCCGCCGCCAGCAAGTGCACCGATTGCACCCGGCCTCCCGCAAACTGCACGTCGCTCGCCACAATGGCCGTGGCGGGATCGGCAGTCCCCGCCCGGGGGATACCCATGTAATCAGAATTGCAATGCGAAGGTACGGCACAATCGCTCGCGTCACCGGTACAATGCGCGACGGGTCAAGGATTTGAAAGGCGCGCTTTTCTACTTGATTTGTGAGCCCGCGAGCGTGAAGGGTGCCGGGTCGCCACTTCCCTCAACGATCGACAGACTACCGGGAGCACCGCCTGCAATGCCTGAACTCGAAAATCCCGCTGACGTTACGTCGCTTACCGTCCAGCTTTTGAGCGCATATCTCGCCAACAACACTGTCGGTTCCGAAGATCTTCCGGCATTGATCCGTGCAACCCGCCAGGCCTTGACCGAAGATGCGGCCCCTGAGGTGCCTGCGATCGAAGACGTGTCCTATACGCCGGCCGTTTCCGTGCGCAAGAGCCTGTCGTCGCCTTCGCATATTCTGAGCCTCATCGACGGAAAGCCGTACAAGACGCTCAAGCGCCATCTCACAAGTCATGGGTTGACGCCGGAGACTTACCGCCAACGCTATGGCCTTGCGGACAACTATCCGATGGTCGCACCTGAATTTGCGGCAATGCGCCGAGGCATTGCCGAGAGGATCGGGTTGGGCTCGCGTCCGAGTGCCGCAGCCAAGGCAGGCGCTCCTGCCGGCACGGCCTCTGCCACGGATGATGCATCCGGATCGGCGCAGACCCCGCCTGCTGCCAAGCGTCCCGCCGGACGCAAGGCCGGACCCAAGGTGCGCGGCGGAAAGGCGGCATCGCGCGCTGCCTCGGTGCCGACCGAACAGACAGTCGCCACTGACGATGCGATCATCGCGCCTGAACCCGCTGCTGCCGCCGAACCGGCGAAGACGTCACAGCGTTCGCGCGTAAAGACGGCACCCAAACCGCGCGCACAAAAGAAGCGCGCTGGTGGAGCAGACACCGCCGGTACCGCCGAGACCAACACCCCCGATGCCCAGCCTCAGGAGGGCGCCGCGCCGGCGGACAAGCCGAAGGTTCGCAAGGCCGCTGCCCCCAAGTCTGCCGCACCCAAGCCCGCAGCTACCAAGTCCGGTGCATCCAGGACTACCGCTGCGAAGCTCGGCAAACCAGCAAAGGGCGGCGCCGCCGTGGACGCTGCGGCCGAGCAGGCTACGTCTGCAGCAGCGCCTCAGGCATCGCCTGAGGTAGATGCGTCCGTTGCGGCCGCTGCCAAGCCCGCGGTAAGGCCACGCGGCAAGCTTGGGCTGTTCGGCAAGGATCAGCCCGCGGCGTCCGGGTCCGAGGCCAGCGCCTCCAGCGACGCACCCGCCGCCGCCGATGGCGAAAAGCCGGCAAAGGCGGCAAGGCCCAAGCGCATGGCCCGTACGCCCAAGGCTGCACCGGGCGAGGCCGGCTGATCGGCCTAGCGCACAGCGGCGGACATCGGTCGGCCGCTGCCTCGCGCGATGTATGAATCACAACCTCGGGCACCGTTTCGACAGGCCCGATCGACAGGAAGAACTGCAATGAACAACAGTGATCTCGCCGACGCCATCGCGAACGATGCCGGTATCACGAAGGCCGATGCCCGCAAGATCGTCGATGCTGTCTTCGTCGCGATCGGCGACGCTGCGGCCAAGGGCGATGAAATCTCGCTCAACGGCTTCGGCAAGTTCAAGATCAAGGACACACCCGAGCGCGAAGGCCGCAATCCGGCAACCGGCGAGGCGATGACGATCAAGGCCGCCCGTAAGCTTACCTTTGCCCCGGCCAAGGCGGTCAAGGACAAGCTGAACGGATGACACGTTGTGCAGCGCCCATCCGGGGATGGGTGCTGCACTAGCCGTCTGTAGTGATGGGTCTGCGTGTCTAAACAAACCACCCTTCGAAAGGCACTTTCCCAAGGACGTCGTCGGTTCCCAAGGGAAGGCGTTCCAGCTTAGGGAGCGGTTGGGTCAAGATCGGGGCGTGTTCGGCGCTTCACCCACGTCAGACCCGGTCGAGATACAGGGAATGCAGGAGGCGCTTGAATTGCCGCCCGACCTTACGGGATACAATCTCAAAGTCCGCCAGCTTCAACGCCTTTCCATGTTCAACTCGGTGTAGCGCCGTTATCGCATTTCTCCTCGATGCCTCATTACGCATCTTCTTGAGAACTCGTGCGGCTTCCAGTTTGCGCTTGGCGCGTCAAAAGCATTCACCAGGATCGGCACCCGTCGTTTGTATCGGCCATCCGCGCAGCATCCTTGTTCCCGTCTGCGCTCGCAAGCATCAAGACCCAACGCGCGGGTCATTCTGACGTGACATCAATTCTCGACCAGCATGATCGAGCGCCGCAACTGTCTGCTCCGTCATGCTCTGTCTACCTGTACGAGCCCGGTAGTCCCGATAAAACACGCTCGGGAAGGGTCACCTCGCTGCGCAGAATTTCACAGAGCGCCTCAAGCAGAAGGAGCGCTTCGCACAGTTCCTCCTCATGCACCATGACTTGCGTTTTCATGTACATGTCACAGCTTTTAGTCACTTCCGGGATAGTCGTCCTGCGCTTGTGAGACCATCGCTTTTCGCGCTGCAGGCCGCACACCAGCCGCGAGTATATCTCGGCCGTCCCGTTAAGCGATTTCAAGAATGCTCCTGAGCGGGCGCAAAGCTTCAGAGTATGTATGATTTCGCTGCATTTGCTCCCGTTCGGGAGTATATCTTGCATAGAGCTGTCTTGCCGTTTACAATGCTCCCGAAAAGGAGCAAAAGGCTTTGCCAAAAGAAACTGATGCGGCGCGGCTATTGCGCGAGATGCAGGACCGCGATGCACTGATAAAGTCGCTCGACAGCGCCGTGCATCAGGCGAATCTCGCCCCCTTTATGCCGGATATCAACGCTGCCATCGAGAAGCTGAAGCAGCCGCTGTTTCAGGACACCATCCGGCGTATCCAGCAGGGACCAGCACAAAGTGCGGTTGAAATAGCTCGAGGACTGACCCAGGCCATCGCGACAGGTTCGCTCGAGCCGGCGCATGATAGACCGAAAGTCGCTGCGAAAACCCAAGGCTCCACGACAGGCATACGCACCGCTGCAGACCTTGGAGCCCTGATCCGCAAAGCGCGCAAAGCGATGAAGCTGAACCAGGCGGAATTCGCCCAGCATGCCGGCGTAGGCAGACGTTTCGTATCCGAACTGGAAAGCGGCAAGGGAACTCTGGAAATCGACAAGGTCATTGCCTGCGCTCTGGCGGCCGGCATAGACATCAGCGCCCGGAGCAGGAGCTCATGACGCTGATCTTGAATGTCTGGCTGGAAGCCTCGGCAGAGCCGATCGGACGCCTCGTGAAAGCAGACGATTCCAGTCTCGCCTTCGCCTACACGCCCGAATGGCTGGCCAACTCAGCACAGCATACCCTGTCCTTGTCGCTGCCTTTGGGTGACGAGCCGTTCGGCGATGTGCCGGTGCGTGCGTTCTTCGATAACCTTCTCCAGGAGAACAACCTTCTCGAAACTGTCATACGACGCGAGGGTATCGATCGCGGCGACATCGCCGCTCTCCTGGCGCATGTTGGAGCGGACTGTGCCGGCGCGGTCAGCGTCCTCCCGCTCGACCATCCGCCCATCAAACGCCCGGGCCGTATCCAGGGAGATTACGATCCGCTGGACGAGGCTACATTCGCGGAGATTGTCGATCGGTTGGCCACCGGCAGGCCGCTTCCAGGCGAACTGCGCGACCCCTCGCCAGTAGCAGGTGTAAGGCCGAAAATCTCGCTCACAGGATTGCCTGACGGTCGTTTCGCCATTCCCAAGCCGGGAAGTGGAGCGCCGACGACCCATATTCTCAAACTGCCTGACCCCCAACATCGTCACGAGGCACGCGACGAGGCCTTTGTGACACTTCTTGCAGCCGAATGTGGATTTAATGTCGGCAGTTCGGTCGCCAGTACGATTGGCGGATTCGATGTCCTGCTGATCCGGCGTTTCGATCGCCACCTCGAAGATGGCATGGTGCGCCGCCTGCATCAGGAAGACTTCGCACAGGCAGCCGGTCTTCCGGCAGAACTCAAGTATCAACGCAAGGGAACGCCGCCGCGCTGTTTCGACGCAGCAACGATCGGCAGGATCCTGGAAGCCACCGATCGGCCTGCGCAGTCAAGGGAAACATTTCTGCGTATGACGCTGTTCAATCTGCTGGTTGGTAACAACGACAACCATGCGAAGAACAATGCACTCCTTCATGGACCGGGCGGGTCGATCACACTCGCGCCCTTCTACGACCTGGTGCCGGTTCAGACCGTGGCTGGTTTTCGGGAGGATTTTGCCTTCCACATCGGTGATGCGAAAGTCCCAGCAGAATTGACAAGAAGCGATCTTCTGACCTTTTGCCAAACCATCGGGCTACCCCCCCAAGGCGCCGAAAAAATACTCGCCAGGGCCTCCCGAAATCTCGTCGAAAGAATTGAAACGCTCTCGGCCAATTTTTCGGCTGATATGGGGGCGCTTGACCGACTGTTTGGTGAGACTGCCGGCGAGCTCGTTTTGCTGCTCGGCCTGGACATCGAACTGCGTGAACGAGATGCCCACGTGGTAAGCGGCGGTGGCTGGGCTCTAAGCTGATACCGGGAGTCCATTCGCGCTGCGGCTCTGGCAGCCTCTGACCCGACCGGTCGGCGATCTGACATCCTCTGGATGCCTTGTGATCCAAACGGAACGAGCAGAACCGCCGGTTTTCAAGGGCAGGGGGCGTCGAAAATGCGGACTCGGCCGCAACTCGTCTCGGGTTTCCCGTCTGCACCGGGTTCGATGCCGAGAGGCTATAGCAGGGCCATATCTCTTCCTGCATGGAAAGGCTCGTGGTGCCGGCGGACAACGATCTTGCCGGTTACCGCGCAGAACTGCATGCGCGCAAGATCTATGGCGCAAGGGGCTTTTCCGTTGCGGCGCTGTGGCCTTGGTACGGCCTGAACGACTGGAACGATGTGCTCAGGAAAAAGAGGGAAGGGGGGGGAAGGATGATTGCGATGAGCGGCCTGGTTGTCAGGTCGATCGCAAAATCGGAAGACCTGAAATGACCCAACCCGCAATCGAATATGCCCGCGCAGTCGACTGTTTCAAATCTCCCAACAACGTGCGCACCCAAAGCGACAGCATCGCCGATGCCGAATTGGAAGCCAACATTGCCGAGACCGGCATTATCCTCGAGAACCTGATCGGCGTACGTACCACGCGAGGTGCGTTCAAGGGCAAGGTCGAGATCTATGGCGGTGGTCGCCGTCTCGATGCGGTCCTCGCCAACATCACCAAGGCCGTGCTCGATGAAGATTTCATGGTACCGGTCCTTGTCGCAAAGAACGCGCGCGATGCGATCGAGATGAGCCTCACGGAGAACTACTTCCATCTGCCGATGAATCCGGCCGACGAATGCTGCGCGTTCCGCTCGATCATCGAGCGTGAGAAGAAGACGCCCGCCGATCTCGCAAAGCGCTTCGGCAAGACCGAGAAGTTCGTGCTCGGCCGTCTGCGCCTTGCCAATCTCGCAGCCCCGATCTTCGAGGCGCTTCGACATGGCGAGATCGGCATCGAGATCGCCAAAGCCTACGCTACGACGGCGGACCAGGATCGGCAGGCGAAGGTCTTCGAGCAACTAACGGGCGGATACTATGCGAACAAAGTCAACGAGATCCGCCGTAACCTCGCGAGCGGCTCCTATAATGGCGCAGACCCCAAGGCGCTGCTGGTCGGATCCGAAGCCTACCAGGCCGCTGGCGGCCGGATCGAACAGGACCTCTTCTCCGACGCCGCGACCGAGCGCTGGCTCGACGGGGATATTGTCGAGCGCCTTGCGGAGGAGGCCTTGCATAAGGCAGCTGAGGCCCTGCGCGAACGTGACGGGTTTGCAGAAGTACGGATCGTGGCGGCAACGAGTGTGCCTTACAGCACGACCTATCGCCTCCGGGAAATGCAGCCCGAGCCTCGCGAGCTGACCGAGGTGGAAGTGGCCCGGGAAGCGGAAATCCAGGCCGAAATGGAAGCGATCGAGCGCGAAGCGCAGGACGCTCCCGAGTACACCGAGGAACAGGCCACACGCTTCGACCAGCTCTCCCAGGAGCTCGATGCGTTTGGCGAGGTGACGGCGGATCTGACCCCGGCCCAGAAAGCTGGCGCAATTGCCTACCTCGTGATCGGCGGCGACGGCACCCCGGCCCTGCACCACGAGTACTTCCATGTCGAAGAAGGCGAGGCCTTTGACGCATCCGAAACCGTGCTTCTCGATGAAGGGGACGAGGGCGACGAGACGGCGACGGGCGGCGGTCACGATGACGGCGAAGTGGACGAGGACGCCGCCACTGCACTGACCTTCAGCAATCGCCAGCGCGACGAACTGGCCACGATGAAGACCGAGATGCTTCGGCTCTTCATCGCCAGCGATCCCGCCTTTGCGCTCGATCTGGGCACCTTCATCATGATCGACAAGGCCAGTCGCGAGGGCTGGAGCGGCATGCCGAGTGAACTCAGGGCCTATGCGCCCAGTCCGCGCGTCAGCGGCTTTGTCAGCGGCACCCCGGCCTCGCAGCAGTGGGACGCATTGGACGGTGGTCTCGACCGATCCTGGCTGGATCACGACGCCATGGAGGCCCGATACGATGCGTTCTGCGCCCTGGATGGCGAGGCACGCGCAGCCTGGCTGGGCTGGGTCATCGCGCGCACTATGCATGCCGTGCCACATGGCGAAGCCGGTTCGGGGTTCCTCGATCATCTCGGGACGAAGCTGGCGATCGATGTCGCGGCCTGGTGGCGCCCCACCGCCAGCAACTTCTTCGATCGCCTGACCAAGCCGAAGATCCTCGGGCTCTTCGAGGCGATCGGAGGACCGGAACTCTCGAGCCGTTACTCCACCTCACGCAAATTCGATCTGTCGCTTTCGGCGGAGAAGCTCTTCGCCGGTGACGTGCTGGCCGAACCCGAGATCAAGGAACGCGCCCGCAGGTGGTTGCCCGATGCGATGCGGTTCGGGCCGGAGCAGATGAATGGTGGCGACGACTGCGACGATCTCATCGCCGAAGAGCCGGGTGCAGAAGCACAAACCGTCACCGGCGCCGCTGACGAAGACGGTGTGATACCCTTCGACGAAGCCGCCTGACCAGGGACTGCCATCCTTAAGCCCTGCCGGGACCTGCGCAAGCGCGGGTCCCGGCCTCGGGCCCCTTTCCCTTCCAGAAGCGTGTTTCCGCAGCGGCATCCGGGCTGACCCGATAGCGCCTGCGAGCCGCCTCCCAATCTCAAAGGAACTCATGATGACCCTGCCTCAATTCGAAGGCGTGCAGGAGCGCGCCCAGTCGCCCAAGGCTGGAAGGCTTCTCGTCGCCGCCCGCCAGATCGCCGCATATCTCGGCACCGCTCGTTCCCTGCAGCGCAAGGTGCTTACCCGCATCGTCACGGAGAGTTTCGGACGCTCGGGCGCATTCGGCGAGTGGTCGATGCGTGACGCCTACGACGCCCTTGAGGTCGCGCAGGTGCTCATGGCACTCGATCCGCAGACCGGCCTAGTCGATCGCGACGATGTTGACGCCGCCTTTGCCGCCCGCGCCGATCTTGCCCGTCACCTGCCGACCCAGACTTATCGCAGCGAGCGGCAGGTGGATATGCAGCAGTTCTCGACACCGCTTGGCCTCGCATGGCTGGCAGCCTGTGCGGCCCGGATCCGACCCGGCGATCTCGTGCTCGAGCCTTCCGCCGGCACCGGCATGCTGGCCGCCTGCGCGGCGGGCGTCGGCGCAAGCCTGATGCTCAATGAGCGCGATCCCGGCCGTGCCGATCTCCTTGCGCTGGCACTGTGCCAACCCGTCGCCCGCCACGATGGCGAGTTCATCGACGATTTGCTTGAAGACGGACGGCGACCTGATGTGGTGCTGATGAACCCGCCCTTTGCGCGGTCGGAATCCCGTGGCCGCGATCGCGATGCCGGCGCCCGGCATCTGCTCTCCGCCCTGGAACGCCTCGCGGCCAGTGGCAGGTGCGTCGCGATCATGTCGCCTGCATTCGCCGAGGGCGGCACGGGCGCCAAGGGCTACCAGCGCGTCGCGACCGCGTACCAGCCGCGCTGGGAACTCACCATCGACGGACGGCCCTTCGCCAGTCACGGGACGTCGATCTCGATCCGGATCCTCGTCTACGATAAGGGGTGGCGGGGGCGGACGCAGCGCGCGATGGTCTCCGGGCTGGAGGCCGCGCAGGCTCTGCTGCACAGCGTGCCCGATCGTCTTGACAGGTCCGCCTATGTGACTGACGGTCCTTCGCCGGTTGCTGCTTTGGTCGAGAGCATATCGGTTGACGCGGTCGTTCCCGCCCCCTCGCGCCTTGTGCCCTCGTTACCCACCAGACGTGCAGGTCTGATGGCAGGAATACTGGGGAGCGGCGCAAAGCCGATCCGTCCACCGGCGCCATCAGTGATGCCCGGGGCAGGACATGAACCGGCGTTGCTCGGATACACCGCGCTCGATGAGCCACCGGCAGCGGGCGATCCGGTCGGCATCTACGTTCCCTGGCGGCTGACGCGCATTGCCTTCGCGGCGCCGCAGTCGCACCCCGACCAACTGATGGAATCGATGGCGATGTCCTCGATCCTGCTGCCGCAGGCGACCTATCGCCCGATGCTGCCGCCGCGCGCGGTAGCGACGCTGTCGGACGCCCAGCTCGAGACCGTGATCTACGCCGGCCAGGCCTTCGAACGCGATCTCCCCGGCCGCTTCGCTCCCAACGATGCCGGAACGCTCCTGCAGCTTCATGTCGATGGCCATGTCTATCGTGCCGGCTTCATGGTGGGCGACGGTACCGGAGTGGGCAAGGGGCGCCAGATCTCGGGCTGCATCCTCGACCGATGGTGCCGGGGGCAGCGCCGCGCCGTCTGGATTTCCAAGAGCGCGAGCCTGCTCGAGGATGCCCGGCGGGACTGGGCGGCGCTCGGCGGACTGCCCATCGATGTCCAGCCGCTCGATGCCTTTCCGCTCTCCGGATCCATCACCATGGAAACCGGGATCCTGTTCCTGACCTTCGCCACCCTGCGCTCGCAGCGTGATGACAGCCACTCGCGGCTCCAGCAGATCCTTGCCTGGCTGGGTGCGGACTTCGATGGCCTCATCGTCTTCGACGAGGCGCACGAGATGGCCAATGCCGCAGGGACCGTCACCAGGTTCGGGGTGGAAAAGGGTTCTGAACAGGGACTGGCCGGGGTCCGGCTGCAGAACCTGCTGCCCCGCGCCTGCGTGCTCTACAACAGCGCGACTGGCGCCACCGATCCCGCGAACCTTTGCTATGCCTCGCGGCTTGGCCTGTGGCACAATTCTGCCTTCGAGACCCGCGAAGCGTTCATGACCGCGATCTCGGATGGCGGGATCGCCGCGATGGAGATCGTCGCGCGCGACCTCAAGGCCATGGGCTTTTACACCGCCCGTGCGCTCACCTTCAGCGGCGTCGAGTACGATCCGCTCGAACACCAGCTGACGACCGCGCAGATCGAGATCTACGATGCCTATGCCGATGCCTGGGCGATCATCCACGCCGAACTCGACCGCGTCCTGGAAGCGACCGGGATCGTCGATGGCATGACCGGGCGTTCGCTCAATGGTCAGGCGAAGGGCAGCGCGCTCTCGCGTTTCGAGAGCACCAAGCAGCGCTTCTTCGCCCAGCTCCTGATCGCGATGAAACTGCCCAGTCTCATCGCGGCGATCGAGCAGGACATTGTGGAAGGCCGCCAGCCTGTCGTCCAACTGGTCACGACATCCGAAGCCGCGCTGGAACGGCATCTTGCCGGCCTCTCGGCCGCCGAACGCGCTGATCTCGATATCGAGGTCAGTCCACGCGAACTCATGATCCAGTACCTCGAGACCGCATTTCCGACCCGCCAGATGCGCGTCTTCAAGGGCGAGGATGGTGAGCCACGTTCCGAACCGATGGTCGACGAGGATGGACGCCCCGTACACAGTCAGGCCGCCATCCGCGCCCGAGACGAGCTTGTCGAAAGGCTCTGTGCGATGCCGCCGATCCCGGCAGCGCTCGATGCGCTTGTCGCGCATTTCGGGACCGATCGCCTCGCCGAGGTCACCGGGCGTTCGCGTCGCATTGTCCTCGACGCAGCCGGACGCCAGCGCGTGGAGCGCCGAAGCGCGCGCAGCAACATCGCCGAGACCCATGCCTTCATGAGCGGGGCCAAGCAGGTGCTGGTCTTCTCCGATGCCGGAGGCACCGGGCGCAGCTACCATGCCGACCGCGGCTGCGCGACGGCGGACAGGCGCCGCGTGCACTACCTCCTCGAGCCGGGCTGGCGGGCAGCCGCGGCAATCCAGGGGCTGGGGCGAACCAACCGTACCAACCAGGCGAGTGCACCGATCTTCCGGCCCGCGACGACCGACTGCAAGGGCGAGCGCCGCTTCATCTCTACGATCGCGCGGCGGCTCGACAGCCTCGGCGCCCTCACGCGCGGCCAGCGCCAGACCGGCGGCCAGAACCTCTTCGATCCGCTCGATAACCTCGAAAGTGATCTTGCCCGTGAAGCGCTGCTGCAATGGTATCGCCTGCTCGCACGTGGCAAGTTGGAAAGCACAAGCCTCACCCAGTTCATCGCGATGACCGGATTGAAGCTCATCGACAAGGACAGCGGCGCGCTGCTCGATGATCTGCCGCCGATCCAGCGCTGGCTCAACCGGCTGCTCGCGCTGCGCATCGGCACGCAGAACGCGATCTTCGAGGAGTATCTCGGCCTCATCCAGGCGCGTATCGATGCCGCGCGCGAACGCGGCACGCTCGACCTGGGTGTCGAGACGATCATGGTCGAGGCGATCGTGCCCATCGAACGCCAGTTGCTGCGGCGTGATCCTCAGTCGGGTGCCGAGACCTGGCTCTCGCGGATCGAGGTGCACCGCAAGCGCAGGCCAACCCCGCTCAGCCCCCTGCTGGAGCAATGGAAAGGGTCGGGTCGCATTACCTTTCTGCGCAATGCCCGTTCAGGGCGGATCGCACTGAAGGTGCCCTCCTGGGCAATCCTGGGCGATGATGGCGAACGCATTGAGGTCCACGAGCTCGTTCGTCCTGGCGGCTCTGAGCGCATGCGCAAGACCCGGCTCGCCGAAAGCGCCTGGGAGCCGATCGACAAAGCCACCTTCACTTCTGCCTGGACCGCCGAATGTGAGGAGCTGGCGCAGCGCATCGATGTCGAGGCGATAAACATCGCAACCGGTCTGCTGCTGCCCGTCTGGAACCGCCTCCCCGACGATGACCTCAGGGTCTGGCGGATCACCGATGCGCAGGGCGCCTCGATGCTGGGGCGGATAATCTCACCTTCCGGCCTTGCGAAAGTCGCCTCGGCCTTCGGGCTTGATACTTCCGTGCGTCCGTCGCCGGCGGAGATTTTCGCGGGTGCCGCGACGTCAGGCGGCGTTTTCATCCCTGCCTTGCCGGGCGCCTCGCTGAGGTACGCTCGCGTCGCCGATGACCTTCGTCTCGAGATCAAGGACTTCGACGTCGCGCGACTGCCACGTCTCAAGGCGCTGGGATGCTTTACCGAGATCATCCAGTTCCGGACCCGGCTGTTCGTGCCGCTGGACCGGGCACTGGAAGTGCTGACGGCGATCGAGGAGACGTTCGGTGATGTCGCACCGACCCCTTCGGTTCAACAGTGACATTCCAGCGCCATTCACGGTGTCAGGCGGCCAGGCGATGGGACGGCAAGCGTCGGATGGTCGACCGACAGTGCCGGGCTTTGGGACACCCCTACAGGCAAATACGCCCACCGCGCGTATAGATCAGCTCCACAAAACCGACAGCGGTACCGCCGCCATCCGGTCGCCAAATGGTATGATTTCCGTGCCGTCATAGAGGACGACGCCTTGGGCAAACCGATCGTTACAGCTCTCGGCCAGGGTCCTGATCCCTGCGAAGTCGCTTGCCTTTACGGTGGCGGACGCCTTGATCTCGATCCCGACGACTATGCCATCGTCGCGTTCGAGCACGATGTCGACTTCGCGCATCTGTTGATCACGGAAATGGTAAGGTGTCGGACTGAGGCTTGACGCGCTCATGAGCTTCAGGACTTCGGAGAAGACAAAGGTCTCGAGCAAAGCGCCGAGTATCGAGCGATCGTCGCGGACACGCTCGATGCTGAGGCCGCGGATCGACGCCAACAGGCCAGAGTCTACAAAATGGAGCTTGGGAGTCTTGATGATCCGCTTGACCGTATTGGTGAACCAGGGTCGCAGCGTCGCGACGAGAAAGATCTGTTCGAGCAGGCCCACGTATCGTTGGCCGGTCTTGTGAGTGACGCCGATCGCGGCGCCGAACTGGGAATAGTTGACCAGTTGTCCCGAATGCTCCGCCAGAAGGCGCACGAAGCGGGGCAGGTCCGTCATCCGCTCGATATCCGCGATATCCCTTAGATCCCGGGTGAGCACCGAGCTCAGGTAGGAACGGGCCCAGTCCTGGCGGCGGCGTTCGCTCGAGCGGGCTATCGCCTCTGGAAACCCGCCGAGCATGACCACCTCCACGAGGTCACCTCCGATAATCGTGTTCGTGGGATTGCGCAGATTTCCGGTAAAAAGATCGTCGAGAAGCGCAGGTCGGGTACCGGCGATCTCCGCCCGTGCGAGCGGCAACATCTGGATCGTCTCAATTCTTCCCGCGAGACTGTCCGCCACCCTGGGTAGGGTCAGTACATTCGCGGAGCCGGTAAGCAGAAAACGGCCGGCACGATAATCCTCGTCGACGGCTTTCTTGATGGCGAGCATCAACTCCGGTGCGCGCTGTATCTCGTCTATGACGGCGTGGTCCAGGCCGCGTATGAAACCGGCGGGATCGGATGTCGCCGCCTCCAGCGCGGTCTGATCATCGAGGGTGATATAGGTTCGCCCGCTCCCGACCATACTTCGCACCAGCGTGGTCTTGCCCGCACGGCGAGGTCCGACGAGCAAAACGACGGGGGTATCGGTGAGGGCTTCCTCGACCCGTGGTGTCACGAAACGCTCGAACATTCTGCCTCGGAGATTGGATTTAACAAGTACGGTAATTGGAAATCATAGGTTTGGCAATTGGGAGTCATGAAGCCGGAGATTGGTACTCTTCCTGCTCTTGAACCTGGGGAGTACCGCGCAGTCGGCACCATGCGGGGCAAGGAACTGCCGGCGCATGCGCTGGGAGGGGAGGAAGGAGTGGAGGGCATGTCGGCAGGCGGTTTGCCGGCAGTGCTCATGAAAAGGTCTCCTGCCATGCCAGATGCCCATTCTCGCAGTTCGCACGAAGTGATCAGCATCCATTCGCTGCTGGTCGAAAGCTACAACCGTGACCTCGAGCGGATCGGGTCGGTCGCGCGTGTCGCGCTGCCGATCGACCCTGCAAATGAGGGGATGCTCTCGCTCCACGATGACGAAGGCGCGTTTCTCACACTCATCCCCGTCGATACCGCGCCTGCCGTCGCGGCGATCGCCTTCTCGCTTCATTCCCTCGCCTTTGCTCGCGGCGTCCGCGCCGGCGAGGAGGCTGCCTTCGCCAGACTTCGCTACCTGATCGGCGCGGCTTCAGCGTGAAATATGCGCCGACATTTCCACCGCCAGCACAAACGAAAGGCAGGTCTGCCATGGCTGACCGCGTAAACGCATCCATCCGGGTGGGTGGAACACTGACACGGGATCTCCTTGCCACGTTCATCGCCATCATCGTGGATGAGGGGCTCTCGACCGACTGGGATGCCGCCGGGTTCGACGAACACGATATCCCTGAGAACGAACCGCTCGAACTCGTCGCGCGCGACGTAGCCTGGGGCTGCTTTGTCCAGCTGGAAGCCTTCTGCGTCGCGCAGGGCCTCCTCTTCGCTCGCTGGTGTGACGGCTTTACCGGTTCATGGGAGGCCGAACGCGTGGTCTTCGACGGCACCGGCGAACCACAATCATACCTCGTCACCAGTTCCGATACGCTGGTTCTGTCTCTCCCGGAAATCCGCTCGCTTGGAGACCTGGAAGCGATCGAGGGTCATTTCCGCGCGGCGAACGTGACGATCCCGCCCATGAGGGTAAGCTCCCGGGAGCCCGACACGCGTGGAGGCCCGACAGCCGCGATGTGGCGGGCTCTTGCGTCATTCCGCGCGCGCCATGGCCGCTACTGGAAGCGGGCACTGACGGACCTCTGGATGAACGGCGGGGATCTCGATGAGCCTTGCGGCGCAGCTCTTCGCAACGTCCGCAATCGCCTCGGTCCGGTATGGCTCTACCGCCTGCGTCCAGGACAGCTCGACGCTGCCATCTCCAGGATTGCTGCCGAAGACGACACCCCACGACCAGGGTCGGAGGAGGGAAGAAGGTGAGGGAGGGATGGCTTCGCCGTTGGATGGAGCCAGAACACCTCAAGGAGTTTCCTCCCATGAACAGCATCGCAAATGCCGCCCCGGCGCCGCAAGCCGGTTACAAGGTCGACATCAGCCGCGGCGAGAACGTTTCGCGTGTATCGTCCGAATGGTTCAGCCGTCCTGACGACGAACGTTTCCTCTCGCTCGACGACCTCCATGCCCATGTGCGCCGCCGCGCTGACCAGGCGACGACCCGTATTGTCGAAAGCCGTGCGCTTCGCATCGAGGCGCGCAGCGGGGATGCGACCAGTCTTCGTCTGCTGGCGCCCGGTTCCGACACCGTGCTGGCCCCCACGCACTGGTCGTTCGGCCAGCTCTGTTCGCTCGTCGGCGCGCCCGCAGGATACCTGCGCGATCTTCCCGGGGCACTGGCCAGCATCAATCTGCAACACGGGCTTATCGCCCATCGCGGCGAGCATGTGAAAATGCTCGAAACCGGCAATGGCAGGAGCGAATTGCGCGCTGTGACCGGACCGGACTACGGGCGTATCTGGGACCACGAGCTGGTCGAGGCCGTCATGCGCTTCGCCGGCAATGGCACCGGTGATACCCGCTGGAAGGTGCCGGGCGTCCTCGACTGGTCCTCGATGGTCTACAACCCCTACGTCGACATCAGCAGCGAGACGACAACGCTCTATGCGTCCGACCGCGACGTATTCCTGTTCCTCGTCGACGATACGCATCCGATCGAGGCCGGAAAGCTGCCCAACGGCGACCCGGATCTCTACTTTCGGGGCTTTTATGCGTGGAACAGCGAGGTCGGATCCAAGACTCTCGGGATCGCGACATTCTACCTGCGGGCGGTATGTATGAACAGGAACCTGTGGGGCGTCGAGAACTTCCAGGAAATCAGCATCCGCCATTCCAAGTTTGCAGCCAACCGCTTCGCGCAGCAGGCGGCGCCGGCACTGACGAGCTTTGCGGACTCTTCGCCCAGCGATTTCGTGACGGGCATCCGCTCGGCACGCGAGCGGATTGTCGCGCGCAAGGACGAGGATCGTGAGACCTTCCTGCGCGGGCAGGGGTTCTCGAAGGCCGATACAGGCAAGATCATCGCCGCCGTGCTTTCCGAGGAAGGGCACCCTCCCGCGTCCGTTTTCGACTTCGTTCAGGGCATTACTGCTCTCGCCCGCGGCAAGACCAATCAGGACGCACGGCTCGACCTTGAAGGCAAGGCTCGGCGCCTGATGCAGAAGGTCAACTAGCCGTATCCATTTCGATCCCGCGGTCCGCTCCAGATGCGGGGCCGCGTTCCCGTGCCCGGCCCGCTTCGGCGGGCATTTTTCAGGACAGACACCATGAACAGTTCTTCAAACCCGTCGCTGCAGGGAGGCGCCTTCACTTATGTCATCACTGCACGATTTTCGTGTCAGGGCCGGCTTTATGCCGAAGAGACCTACCGTCTCACTGCCTGCGATGAACCCGAGGCGGAGCGTATTGGTCACCACCGCGCGATCGAAAGCGACTTTTGCGATCCGCGCATCCGCGATTTCAGCCTTGCTCTGTCCGTGACGCTGGAAATGGACCCAGACGATGACCCTCCGTCGGCACCATCAGGCGCTTCGGCGCCGCGGCAGCCGGACTCGGCGTCATTCGAATAGCGTCAGCGGGCCACAACCTGTGAATGCGCTGGAACCGACGGCCTCATTCGGTTCCGCGCCGCCAACTGCTCCTGCTTGCTCAAGGAAACGTTCCATGGCCCGCCATGCCGGGCAGCGCTCGCGCGTGCCCGATTACCTCCGTCTTCCAAGGCCTCACCCTAGCGTCTTGTGCTACGGCGTCGGTGTTGACAGCACGGCGCTGCTGCTCGAACTCGTGAGCCGAGGCCTCGCGCCGGATCTTGTTCTCACCGCAGATCCGGGAGCGGAGAAGGACGAGACTTACGCCTTTCAAAAGATCATGGCGGGCTGGATGGCCGAGCGTGGTATTGAATACCGCGTGGTTCGCTACATAACGCGGCGCTTCAAGAACTGGCCGCCTTACGATGACCTTGCAGGATCGCTCCTGACCAATGGCTGCCTCCCGAGCATCGCGTTCGGCAGGCACAGTTGCTCCCTCAAGTACAAGGCAGCACCCCAGGAAGCCTTCATCAAAACCTGGCAGCCAGCGATCGACGCCTGGGCGCAAGGCCGAAAGGTCGTGCGCTATATTGGCTACGACGCTGGCAAACGTGATGGGCAGCGGTACGCGCACGCCGCTACAATCGAGGATCCGCGTTTCGATAATCGCTACCCTCTTCGGGAATGGGGCTGGAACCGAGAGGCGTGCGAGCGTCGCATCGAGGCCGAAGGCTTGCCGGTTCCACCCAAATCCTCATGCGTTTTCTGCACTGGGATGAAGCCTGACGAGGTGCGTTCATTGTCCAGGCACTGGCTGCGCATAATCGTCCTCATTGAAGCGCGCGCAGCGCCGCGGTTGCGCACTGTCGAGGGTCTTTGGCGGCGCAGCACCACCAAGCGCCCGGGGAAAATGACGGACTTCATCAGGACTGAAGGTCTACTGTCCGACCAGGAGATCGATGGCATCATAGCCGCCGCGCCCTCCTCGCTCGTTCGGTTTCAGGAGGTTGCAGCCCGCGTGTCGCTGGCGGAGCGACCAGAGCTTGGCACATGGCTCGAGCAATTCCATCGTGGAATTCTCTGAGCGCAATCGAACGACATTGTCATTGCCATAGTGCAGGCGTGCCAGGCTATTAGGTCGTGGCACATGTTCAATGCGATCGCACAGGTGGAGTCGGCGATGACTACTTACAGGGGGCGCATGGTATCGGGAGGGCACCTGCAAATCCCGTTGGACGTGCACGAGGAACTCGGTCTCGCCGATGGTGATGACGTCTGCCTTGAGGTTGTCGGCGGAGAACTACGCGTGCGAACTTCCACCTCCGCGCTTGCTCGGGTGCGTGCCATGGTTCGTACGCGTGTGCCCGCAGATGTGAGTCTCAGCGATGCACTGATTGCGGACCGCCGTGACGATGCGGCGCGTGGCTGATTATAATCTTGATGCTCGTTACGTCCTTAGCGCGACCAAGCAGGAGCCCGGCATCCCAGCGATGGCTGATCAAGCCTTGATCCGCGCCGTAAAAATCGCCACGTCGAAGATCGCTGGCACCCCTCACATCCTCTCGAATTGAGAACGTCTGTGTCTATTAGGCCAGCGGATCTCGTGGCAGACCGAGCCTGTAGTCTCTTACCCATAGGTCAAGGAAGCACAGCGATGAGCCGCTACGACTTCTCTGGTCGCCTGGATGGCGTCAGCGTTTCTATCGGTTGGGATCGGCCCCTTGGCACCTTCTTCGTCCAGGTTAAGCAAACCGGGGATGCTGACGACGCTGTCCTGCTATGGCTAGGCACTTACCCGGGCGAGATATCCTCCGCAGCTGAAGCTATCCGCTTCGCAACAGACCATGCGGAGCTTCCCGCTGACCTTGGATCGATCCTTGAAACTGACCGCCTCAAGACACTGGGCATGATCGACGGACCAGCCCAACGTGCTGCGAAGGATTTTATAGTTCGCAGTGGTCTGGGTTAGGTAGGCGTACAGCCGTTCGCATCAAGCCCGATCACGTTTGATGCGCTGTTTACGAGTTCGCACGCCTTCGCATATAACTCGGGATCGCCCATCCGCATCTTGCTCAGGATGAGCGCCTTCTCCCTCAGGTACACTTCTGCAAAAACCGGATCGTTCGAAACGATCGAGCGGGTATTGCTGATAAGGTCCGCCAATTTGACCGTCTGGGCTGCGGAAGAGATTGTTGCGAGCCGCTCCGCCTCGGCTGCCTTGCGTGTCGCCCGGTTTCCTTCGTGGCATTGGTCGGTCAATTCCATCACCAAAGCTGCGACGGATGCCCCGAATTGCTCTTCTATATCTCCGCGGGTTACTGCCGTGTCCTCGATGGTGTCATGAAGCAGGGCGGCCGCCAACATCTCGTCCGTATGCGAAACACCTTGCACGATCTGCATCACCTCGATGGGATGCTCGATGTAGGGTTTATGGGTGTATTTGCGCCGATGGTCGATGGCGCCATGGGCTCGCGTGGCAAAGGCCAGCGCTCTTGTCACCAGATCGGATCGGACATCTGTCATACGCAACATTCGGTGAGGCAGGCATCTATGTCGAGCGTTATTCACGCAGCCACGACGAATTCAAATGGCGGCGGCGGCCATCGTCTCGCGCGCGAGTCTGGCCATATCTGCACGAGCCATCATCACACGCACGTGGGCGGCCAGGTAGTTGGCGGCGCTTTCCGCATCGAGGTGGCGCACGGTATCGTAGAGCCCCCTGACATAGTCGCCCCCGCCACCTATGACGCCGGCGAGTTCGATCCGTGCCTCGCTGCCATCATCCCATATACCGTCCTCGATCTCGGACCAGAGCTGCGAAAGACAGTCGGCGAGAGCCTGCGCGTCGTAGTACCCGCTGTCGAGTCCGCAGCCCAGTGAGCGAGCCGCCAGTTCGATCGACACATCATCGGACGCGGAACCATTGATGAGGTCGAGAAGGGGGAGTTCATAGTTGTAGGAGCCGAGCCAAGTATGCATCGTTCTGCTTTTGTCTGTTAGGAGAGCTTTTCTGAACATATCAAGAACAAAAGGCCGACACAATGGTTACCGGCGAATAAGGTCGCTGGATCAACTTGCCCGCCCTTCGCGCCGCGTCTGTGGAATGCACGCATCCTTTCAAACGCATCTGTATGAATTTTGGCATAGCCATTTGTAGCAACGTAGCAACACGCAGCCTTGCTGGGGGAGTGCCGATGTGGCAATGTAGGAACAAAGGAGAGTTTCAGCATGACGATCACCACGCTTTCAGCTCGCGACTTCAATCAGGACGTCGGTCGTGCCAAAAAGGCAACGATCAATGGCCCTGTCATTATCACCGACCGCGGCAAGCCGGCTCATGTCCTCATGTCGATCGATGAGTATCGTAAGCTACGTGGCGGGAAAAAGATGAGCTTGCTCGAATCCCTTACACCCAGCCATCCTGCGGCGTTGGATGATGATTTCGAGTTTCAAAAGTTCGGTGGAATTACGAAGCAAGTGGAACTGGACTGATGCATCTACTCGACACGAATGTCGTTTCGATTTTCCGCCGCATCGACAAGGCCCCTCCACAGATACTTGATTGGGCTGCCTCAGTGGACGCCGAGGATTTTTATCTTTCCGTCATCACGGTCCTGGAGATCGAGCAGGGGATTTTGATGAAGGAGCGGAAAGACAAAGTGCAGGCCGACCTCTATCGGGACTGGCTGACCAACGACATTCTGGTCCGCTTCGAAGATCGGATTCTGCCCATTGATCTTGCTGTTGCCCGCCGCTGCGCGCGCCTGCATGTTCCTGATCCCAAATCAGAGCGCGATGCTCTTATTGCCGCTACAGCGCTTGTGCACGGCATGATCGTGGTCACGCGCAACGAAGCCGACTTCAAGGCAACCGGCGTACCGTTAATCGATCCCTGGTCCTACGGCCAGCACTAGAGGAAATATCAATTAAACCTGCGCCGGATGGCGGAGCACTAGAGCCAGCCTGCGCAAGGGCAACAACACCCTAATGGCTTACCGGCGTTCCACCTACCTAGGCCGCTTGCGCTTCCTGGCTTCGCGCTCAAGCTCATTGGCTGTAGCGTTCAGGTCCCGGGCGAACTGGACGAGGGCACGGCTGGCCCCGAGGCGGCTGAGACCATCGCTGCTGGCCGCAGACTCGCAGCGAACGGAGCGTTGTAACACGAGGCCAGCAATGGTCCTGATCGTGTCTGCGTCCATGTACCGATAATAGCGCAACTCTAACGGTCCGCCCAGCTGGGTCTGGGCGCGCGGTGGCGCCCTGCACGCAGGTCCCAGCGAGGTGGGAGAGGTCGAGTTCCAGAGAAGAGACGGATTTTGAGGGGTGTCGTTTCGGAAGGGTCCGAGCGGCGCAACGTCGAAAGGTAAGTCTCATGAACATCGGTGAATTCAAGGTCGTCAACGGTCGTACCCTTGGCTGGATCGCTACGCGTACGATCGATCTTCCCCAACTTGGGCTCCGCCCGGTCGAGAGCGAGCACGAGCGTGCGCCGCTTTTCGAAATCCTCGCACTCAATGTCGGCAATCGCTGGGTCCAGGTCGGCGCGCTCTGGGAAGCCGTCGCGCGCAACTCCACGGGCGAAGCCTTCCTGCAGGGCTCGATCGATGATCCCAGCCTTTCCGAACCGCTCTCGATCGCGCTGTTCGGAAACGAGGAGGATGGCTTCCGCGTCGCCTGGCGGCGCCAGCAGCCGCGCGACGTCTTCGCACCGGTCATCCGTGGCGGCCAGAGGCGCGATGGCGGCGGCGACGTTGGCTTTGGCGAGAGTACGGCTGCACCGGGCGGTGACCTGGTGGGTGCCGGGGCAGGATTCGACGACGAAATCGCCTTCTGACGTGCCGAGCCGGCCGGGGGAGGCGCAACTCCTCCGGCCATTCCCTCCTTCCTTCAGGAGCGATTGCCATGACCTCTTCAAGCAGCGTTCACCGCTTTGCCGATCTCAAGGAACTCTACGCCGAGATGACCGCGACCCCGGAGTTTCGCGCAGTGTTCGGCGACCCGGAACACCTCTCGATCATGCAGCCGGGCGAGGAGCCCACCGACCTTGAAATGCCCGATCCGCTCGCGGCCCAGGCGGACTGCGGCGGGATCATCGCGTGCATCTTCGATCTTCTTACCGATACCCGCCTGGAACCCTTCGCGCCCGAGATAGCATGGGGCCTCGTGAATTCCTTCCACTTCACCGCCGGCAAGCTCGAGCGGCAGGAGGATGCTCTTGCGCAGGACCTGGGTGAGCTCGCG